>DASUNJ010000626.1:0-8464 GCA_036277235.1 Thermoanaerobaculia bacterium
GGACGCCTGCTGACCTGGAAGGCCGCCTGGGCCAAGCAGAACCAGAAGCGCTTCTCCCTCGAAGCGGCGCAGGCCAAGCTCTTCGCCTCCGAGATGGCGCAGCGGGTCACCAACAAGGCGCTCCAGATCCACGGCGGCTACGGCTACACCAAGGAGTACAACGTCGAGCGCTACTTCCGCGACGCGCGCATCCTCGAGATCTACGAGGGGACCAGCGAAGTCCAGAAGATGGTGATCGCCGACTGGGTCCTGAAAGCCTGACATGGCCGTCCTGACCGAGACCCTACCCGCCAGCCCGGGCGTCGACTTCGGGCTGACCGAGGAGCAGGAGCTGCTGCGCGAGCAGGTCCGCCGCTTCGCCGAGGAGCGCATCCAGCCCGGCGCCCAGGAGCGCGACCGCGAGCACCGCTTTCCCGTCGACATCTTCGAGGAGATGGGGGAGCTGGGCATGTTGGGCATGCTCGTGCCCGAAGAGCACGGCGGTGCCGGCATGGACACGGTCTCCTACGTCGTGGCCATGGAGGAGATCTCCCGGGCCGATCCGGCCGTCGCGGTGACCATGAGCGTCACCAACTCGGTCTGCTGCTGGCCGATCAACCGCTTCGGCAGCGAAGAGCTGAAGCGCCGGGTCCTGCCCGAGCTCGCTTCCGGAGGAGCGCTCGGCGGCTTCGGCCTGACCGAGCCCGGCGCCGGCAGCGACGTCGGCGGCATGCGCACCACGGCCCGCCGCGACGGCGACGAGTGGGTGCTCGACGGCGAGAAGGCCTGGATTACCAACGCGGGCCACGCGAAGTACTACGTGGTCGTGGCCCGGAGCGACCCGGAAGCGGGCAAGCGCGGTCTGTCCGCGTTTGTGGTCTCCGCGGACGCTCCCGGCTTTTCCGTGGGGCAGCCTGAGGAGAAGATGGGGCTGCGGTCGTCGCGCACGGCGCAGATCTACTTCAACGGCTGCCGCGTGCCCGCGGCCAACCTCCTGGGGCAGGAGGGGCAGGGATTCAAGATCGCCCTCGCGACCCTCGACCACTCGCGGATCGGCATCGCGGCCCAGGCCGTGGGCATCCATCAGCGGGCGCTCGAGCTGGCCGTGCAGTACGCCAGGGACCGCCACCAGTTCGGCGTGCCCATCGCGAAGCACCAGGCGGTCCAGTTCAAGATCGCCCAGATCGCCACCGAGCTGGCCGCGGCCCGCGCGCTGACCTATGGCGCCGCCGCGCTCGAGCACACCCCCCAGGCCGGGCGCCTCGCCGCCCAGGCCAAGCTCTACTCCTCCGAAGCCGCTAACCGCGCCTGCCAGGAGAGCCTGCAGCTCCACGGCGGCAACGGCTTTCACGAGGACTACGAAATCTCCCGCCTCTACCGCGACGTTCGCGTCACCACCATCTACGAAGGAACCAGCGAGATGCTGCGGCTGGTGATCGCGAGGCAGCTGCTGGCGTAGGAAAGGCGGAAGTCCTCTATACTTCCGCCAGTGGATCTCCCCTTCCTCCCGCTGCTGCTTGCCTTCGTCCTGGGAGGCGGCCTCGTCTGGCTGCTGATGCGGCCGGAAGCGGCGCGTCTGCGGACCACGATCGAAAAGGAGCGCGAGGCCGCCGCCGAGAGGCAAAGGCTTCTTGAGGACGCTCAAGCCAGGCTCTCCGACGCGTTCAAGGCGATGTCGTCCGAGGCGCTCCAGAACAACAACCAGAGCTTCCTCCACCTGGCCAAGGCGACCCTGGAGAAGTTCCAGGAGACTGCCAAGGGAGACCTGGAGCTGCGCCAGCAGGCGATCGGCGAGCTGGTCAAGCCGCTGCGCGAGTCCCTGGAGAAGGTCGACCAGAAGATCCAGGACATCGAGACCGCGCGCGCCGTGGCCTACAGCAATCTGACCGAGCACCTGAAGGGGCTGGCCTCGGCCCAGGCCAACCTGGAGCGCGAGACCGTCAAGCTGGTGGGAGCGCTGCGGGCTCCGGCGGCGCGCGGACGGTGGGGGGAGATCCAGCTCCAGCGGGTCGTGGAGATGGCCGGCATGGTCGCCTATTGCGACTTCTCGACCCAGGTCACCACGGAGACCGACGACGGCCGGCAGCGTCCGGACGTGGTGATCCGGCTGCCGAACTCCAAGAACGTGGTCATCGACGCCAAAGCGCCGCTCGACGCCTATCTCGACGCGCTCGAAGCCTGCGACGAGGACGCCCGCCGGGCGCGCCTCCGCGATCACGCCCGCCAGATCCGGACCCATCTTCAGAAGCTGTCGGCGAAGAGCTACTGGGCGCAGTTCGAGCCCGCGCCCGAGTTCGTGGTGCTGTTCCTCCCTGGCGAGACCTTCTTCAGCGCCGCCCTGGAGCAGGACCCGGGGCTGATCGAGTACGGCGTCGAGCAGCGGGTGATCCTCGCCACCCCCACGACTTTGATCGCACTGCTGCGGGCCGTGGCCTACGGCTGGCGCCAGGCGCAGGTGGAGGAGAACGCCCGCCAGATCAGCGATCTAGGGAAGAGCCTGTACGAGCGCTTGCGCACCTTCGCTACCCACCTGGTCGTCGTCAAGCGTGGTCTTGACCAGAGCGTGGAGGCTTACAACCGTGCCGTGGGATCGCTCGAAGGGCGCGTCCTCCCCGCCGCCCGCCGCTTCCGAGACCTCGGCGCGGCCGGAGGCGAGGAGATCGAGATCCTCGACCAGATCGACAAGGTCACCCGCATGGTGGAGGGAGACCACGGGGAACTGGGGATATTGGAGGAGAGTGGGGAAGGGGTGTCTTGAAAGGACCAAAAGGACGTAAAGGACCTAAACGACGAAGACGAAAAGGACGTCCTTTGTCCCTTGAGTCCTTTACGTCCTTTAAGTCCTTTCAACCACAAACACTTTCCCGTTGTTCGCGAACTCCCAGCACTCTTCAGCCCGCAGCTCCGGGTGCGCCTCAAGGAACTCCTGGAAAGCCAGCGGCTGGCCGCGGTCGGTCGCGCCGCCGTAAGAGTGCCAGTCGTCGAAGAGCAGGACGCTGGTGGGAGCCAGCAGGTCCGCGATCCAGGCGAGCGCCTCCTGCGTCGAGGAGTACAGGTCGCAGTCGAGGACGACCACCGCGGCCGGACGGAACGGCCGGTTGCGCTTGAGCTCCTCGGTCAGCGAGTCGCTGAAGAAGCCCTCGATCAGCTCGGCCCGCGACCAGTCCAGGCCATGGCAGCTCAGGTTGCCGATGACCTCGTCCTTGCCGCAGGCGAACTGACCCTCGAAGAACTCCCCCTCGCCCTCGTCGACCCCCTCGACCCGCGGCAAGCCCTGAAACGAGTCGAAGCCCCAGAAGCGCGTCTCGTTCAAGCCGAGCCGGTTGCAGGCCTGCTGCGCGCACAGGAAGGTATAGCCGCGGAAGACCCCGAACTCGTAATAGTCCCCTTCCTGGCCGCGCTCCTTCATGAGCTCGAAGGCCCTTTCGATCGCTCCGGGCGCTCCCGGGCTCAAGGTCCGGAAGGAGCCGTTCATCCGGTGGTAGATCCTGGATGCGAGGCGATAGAGAGGGGGTGTCCGGCGCAACGCCTTCTCGATCAGCTTCTTCGGCCGCAGCCGCTTTCTCTCCGGGGTCACGAGGCCCGCCGGGCCAGATCGCCCAGGTAGCCGTTCTCGAAGTACCACCGGGCAGTCTTCAAGATGCCGTCCCGCGGATCGACGCGGGGCTCGTAGCCCAGGATGCGTCGCGCCTTCTCGCAGGAGAATGCCCGGTTCTTGCGGAAGAATTCGGCGCGGCGCCGGTAGAGCGGCGGTTCCACGCGCAGGGGCCGGCAGACGGCTTCGCACGCCGCCGCCGCCATCATCAGCGGCCACAGGGGGAGCTTGCCCATCGGAACCGGGACTCCCACGGCTTCCGCTACGAGCCTCACCATCTCGTCGAGCGTGAAGTATCGCGGCCCCGCCATGATGAAGACCTGCCCCAGGGCTTCGGGCTTTTCGGCGCAGAGGAGCATGCCGTCAACCAGGTCGTCGATGTAGACCATGTGAAAGAAGACGTCGCCAGAGCCGAACATGCGGAACCTGCCGTTGTGGACCATGCGGAAGAGCTTCAACAGACGCAGGTCACCCGGGCCATAGATGGAAGCCGGACGCACGACTGTCCCCGGCAGGCCCTTGGCGAAGGCCTCGCGGGCCACCTTCTCCCCGGCCAGCTTGGTGACCTGGTAGATGTCTCCGGGGTTGTAGGGGGATTCCTCGGTCGAGGGCACCTCGCTCACATCGCCATGGACGCCGATGGTGCTGCAGTGGATGACCCGCTCCACTCCGTGCCGGCGTGCCGCCTCCAGCACGTTCTCCGTGCCGCCGACGTTGACGTCGTGGTAGTAGGAATCCGGATGCCCGGCGGTACGGAAGACCGCCGCGATGTGAAAGATCTTCCCCATGCCCTCGGCCGCGCGTGCCACGTCCTCGGGATTCGTGAGATCCCCCTGAAAGATCTCGACCCCCTGATCGAGGAGAGGCTGTACGTTGGAGCCGGGACGGACGAAGGCGCGGACGCGGTGGCCGAGCTGGCGGAGGCGGCGCACCAGGTGCCCGCCGGTAAAACCCGTCGCTCCGGTGACGAGGGCCGCCCCTGAGCCGGTGGCGGCCATGCGGATGAGGTCATGATGAGTGCCTGCCAGCAAGATGAATTCGACCCGTCAGTCGTAACCTGGACGGGTCGAATCTCTAGCAAGACGCATACCTACAGGAAGGTCTCGACCTTGGCCTTCTTCTTGAGGTCCGCGACGCGCGCGTCGAGGCGCGCGGCGGCCTGGCGCTGCTGGAGCATCTGGGTGATCTGGGGCCTGGCCTCCTCGAAGGGGACGGCGCTGGCAGCCTCGCGCTGGACGAGCTGGAGGATGTGGTAGCCGGACCGGGTCTCGATGACGCCGCTCAGGTCGTTCGGCTTGGTCAGGGCGAAGGCGGCCTGCTCGAACGGCGGCGGTGCCTGGCCGCGGGCCAGCCAGGCGATATCGCCGCCGCGCACCTTGGAAGCCGGATCGTCCGAATTCTCGGCCGCGAGCTTCGCGAAGTCCTCGCCGCCCTGGAGCCGCTTGAGGAGGTCCTCGGCTTTTTCCCTGGCCTTCTGCTTGTCCGCCGCGGCGGCGTTCGGCTCCGCCCGGATGAGGATGTGCCGCAGGTGGACGCGCTCGGGCCGCTGCATCTTGTCCTGGTTCTCGTTGTAGAACTGGCGGGCCGCCTGGTCGGTCACCGCGACCTCGTTCATGATCCTGGTGCCGACGTATTTCTGGATGACGGCCTCCTGACGCAGCCTATCCTCCACCTGCTTTTCGGACAGCCCCTCCTTCTCGAGTGCCTTCTTGTAGGTGGCCTCGTCGGGGAAGCGGCCGCGCAGCGCCGCCAGTTGGGGACTGAGCTCCTCGTCGCTCACTGTGACCCCTTGGGCCTTGGCGTCCTCGAGCAGCAGCGCATGGGCGATCATGCCGTCGAGGATCTGCCCATAGAAGGCGTCGTCCAGCGCGGGCACCTGCTGGCCGCGGGAGGTCTGGGCCATCTGGGCCTGCATCAGCCTGGCCTGGTTGATCAGCTCGTCCTTGGTGATCTTCTTGCCGTTGACCTCGGCGACCACGTCCGGCATCTTGGACGTGTCTGCAGGCTTCGCCGGGATGGCACCGGGAACGGCCCCCGGCTGGCCCGGCATGGAGGAGGCTTGGCCCTCGCCCGGAGCGGCGCTCGCCGCCGGGGTACCCTCCTGGGCCGGGTTCTCGGCCTCGCCTTCCCCCGTATCCTTGTCGCAGGCCGCGAGGCCGGTAAGGAGCAGGGCGAACGACAGGGAGAGGATCTGCGGAAAGCGGGAGCGTCTCGTCATGGATCGGTTCCTTGTACAGGAATGGGTTTCAACCGGAGCGGAGAGGGTTTTATTCGCCGGCCCGGGAAGTGTACCAAATCAGGGTCGGTTATAATTTTGCGGGCTCGACGACCCGTGCCCACCCGAAAGGAGCCTTGAATGGCCGTCAAGGACGAACCGATCTCCGTGCCCGAACAGGCCACGCCGGCAGGAGATACCGCATACAAGGACGGCGTCCTCGATGCCATGGCGGAGGCGCGCCAGCGCTGGGACGCTGCCAAGGCGAAGAGCGAGGCGCAGACCCCAGCCTGGAAGAAGGACTTCACCACGGTCTCCGGCATGGAGATCCCCCACCTGGTGACCCCGGAGGAGACCTCCCGTATCGATCCGGTCGAGGAGATCGGCATCCCCGGCGAGTTTCCGTACACCCGCGGCATCCATCCCACGGGCTACCGGGGGAAGCTGTGGACCATGCGCCAGTTCGCGGGCTTCGGCACCGCCGCGGACACCAACCAGCGCTTCAAGTACCTCCTCTCCCAGGGCCAGACCGGCCTTTCCGTCGCCTTCCACCTGCCCACGCTCTACGGCTACGACTCGGACCATCACATGTCCAAGGGCGAGGTGGGGAAGTGCGGCGTGACCGTCGACACCCTGGCCGACATGGAGATCCTCTTCGAGGGCATCCCGCTGGGCGAGGTCACGACGTCGATGACCATCAACTCCACCGCGCCCATCCTCTTCGCCATGTACCTGGCGGTGGCGGAGAAGCAGGGGGTGGATGTCAAGAAGCACGTTTCGGGCACGCTCCAGAACGACATCCTCAAGGAGTACATCGCCCAGAAGGAGTACATCTTCCCGCCGCGGCCCTCCATGCGGCTGATCACCGACCAGTTCTCGTTCGCGGCGAAGGAAGTCCCGCGGTGGAACACGATCTCGATCTCGGGCTACCACATCCGCGAGGCGGGCTCGACCGCGCTCCAGGAGCTGGCCTTCACCCTGCGCGACGGCATGGAGTACGTCCAGTACGGCATCGACGCCGGTCTCGACGTCGACGAGTTCGCGCCCCGGCTGTCCTTCTTCTTCAACAGCCACAACGACTTTTTCGAGGAGATCGCCAAGTTCCGCGCCGCCCGCCAGATCTGGGCGAAGGTGATGCGCGAGCGCTACGGCGCCAAGAACCCGCGCTCCTGGATGTGCCGTTTCCATACCCAGACCGCCGGCTGCTCGCTCACCGCCCAGCAGCCGTACAACAACGTGGTCCGCACCACGGTCCAGGCTCTGGCCGCGGTGCTCGGCGGCACGCAGTCGCTGCACACCAACTCGCTCGATGAGACGCTGGCGCTCCCCACCGAGGAGAACGCCCGCATCGCGCTGCGCACGCAGCAGATCCTGGCCCACGAGTCCGGCGTCATCAACACGGTGGACCCTCTGGGCGGGAGCTGGTTCGTGGAGGAGATGACCCGCCGCATGGTGGATGGCGCCTTCGACTACTTCCGGCGCATCGACGGCTTCGGCGGCATGGTGGAGGCCATCGAGGCCGGCTTCCCGCAGCGCGAGATCATGGACGCCGCCTTCGCCTACCAGCGGGCGTTCGAGGACAAGGAGAAGCTGATCGTCGGCGTCAACGCCTTCCAGCTCGAGAACGAGCCGCCGATCGACATCCTCTACATCGCGGACGACCTGGCGGACCGGCAGATCGCCTTCATCGACGAGGTCAAGAGCCGGCGCGACGCGGGCGAGGTGGCACGGACGCTGGACACCCTGAAGAAGGGCGCGGCCGGGACCGAGAACACCATGCCGCTGATCCTCGACTGCGTGAAGGCCTATTGCACGGTGGGGGAGATCAGCGACGCTCTCCGCGACGTGTACGGCACCTACGAAGAGCCAGCGGTGTTCTAATGCTCGCGGCCTCCACCGCCCGCGAGCTGCTCGTCTACATGCTCTGGGCGGACCGCCTCGTGCTGGGCGCGGTCCGCGATGTGCGCGACGAGGATCTCACCCGCGACGCGGGAGTAAGCTTCAAGTCGATCCTCGGCACCCTGGCGCACATGCTGGGCTCGCAGCGGACCTGGCTCTCCCGCTTCCTGGGCAATCCTCTGAGCCGGGTGCCGTCGATCGAGGACTTCCCGGACAAGATGACTTGGATCCTCGGCTGGGAGGAGACGGCTTCGCAAGTCGAAGCCTTCCTCGCCGGCCTGACCGACGAGCAGCTCGCGACTCCGCTGACCTGGACCAACACCCGCGGCGAGAGCCACACGCATCCCCTCTGGCATCCGGTATCCCACATGGTCAACCACACGACCTACCACCGCGGACAGGTGGTCTCCCTTCTGCGCCAGATGGGGTATGCGGTTCCCGCGACCGATTTGATCGTCTACTTCTACGAACGGGCCTCCCCTCTGAATTCTTGATATTCTCGTAAGTGCTTCCGCACGTCCGTCCAAGAGAAGAGATTGTCATCTTGCCGCACGGGCAAGCCTGAAAGGACGTCGTCATGGTGCCATTCGCCCAGGCGGTGCAAACGGTGGACGCGACCGGGGTGCCGGTCGTGGAGGGGTTCGCGGTCAAGCTCTCGGCCGGCACCGACCCGGCAACAGGGACGGCGTTGCTCGAGCGGCTGCTTCCTGAACGCGGGTGGACGGCCGAGCCGATGCCCGACGGATGGTGGACCTACCGCGGCAGCGGCGAGGCCC
>DASUNJ010000627.1:0-15095 GCA_036277235.1 Thermoanaerobaculia bacterium
CTGGCGTCCGGCTCGTCCGACAAGACCGTCCGCCTGTGGGACGTCGCCTCCGGCCAGCAGATCGCCGAGCTCCGGGGCCCCGGTGGGCGTGGCGCCGGCGGGGGCGGCGGTCAGGGCGGAGGCCCCGGTCACGGGGGCCACCATCACGGCGGGAGCCACGAGCAGGATGCTCCGACCGGGGCGCGCGATTTCGAGCAGACGGAAGAGCTGTTCATCAAGGAGTCAACCGGGTTCTTCAGCGTGGCGTTTTCCCCCGACGGCCGCCGCCTCGCCGCGTCTGCGCCCGATTCGAGCATCATGCTGTGGGATGTCGCCTCGCGCGAGCAGATCGCCCGCCTCCAGGGCCATGTGCGTCGGAGCTTGAGCGTGGTGTTCAGTCTCGACGGCACCCGCCTCGCCTCGGCCTCGGACGATGGGACCGTTCGCCTCTGGGACGTCGCCTCAGGAGCAGAGATCGCCCGCTTTCAGGACAAGGTTCCGTTCCGGAGCGTCGCATTCAGCCCCGACGGCCGCCGCGTGGCCGCGGCCTCGGAAGATTGGAGCATCCGCCTCTGGGACGTCGCCTCCAACAAGGAGATCGCCCGCCTCCAGGGCCATCGGGAGCGCATCCGGAGCGTGGCGTTCAGTCCCGACGGAACCCGCCTGGCCTCGGGCTCGGACGACAAGAGCGTCCGCCTCTGGGACGTCGCCCCCGGCGAGGAGAACGGCGGCGCCAACCGGAGCGCGTACTTCGAGCAGGCTCCGGCCGTCGAGAGCCTCTATCAGGCCTCGCTCTACCTGCTGGACTATCGGCTCGACGATCTCGAGCTCAAGCCCGAGCCACGCCCGCTGTTCCTGACGCCGGTCGGCGACTTCCGGTTCCCCCAGCGTCGCGGGAACTGGAAGCTCGACCAGCCGCGTCCACCGGGCAAGGACCCTCTGGCCTGGATGGTGGAGGCGATGGCAGCGTCCGAGCGGCGGTGATGATTGATCCCGTGCGCTCGCGCGCGGGCGATCATCTGCCGCCGTTCTTCGCCGCGGGCTTCTGGCAGCTCCGAAGCTCGGCGGTGACCGCCGCGACGGCAGCCTCGATCAAGGCGCGCTCCAGGCCGGCCTCGTCGGCGATACCGATGACCGGGCGAAGGGAGATGGGCTCGACCTTCGCCTGGCCGGCGTTCCGTTTCGAGTTGAGAACCCTGGCCTGGATCATGTACACGTATCGCGGCGTACACTGCTGAAGCTCCTCGAGACGCCCGAACACCTCGACCGAAAGCTCGTCCGGCGCTGCCTGATCCACAAACAGGCCGCACGTCGCGAGCTTCATGTTGAGAGCATCCGTCAGGCCCTGCTCGAAGCGATTGAAACGCTTCAGATCGCCGGCAAACAGGCGGGGTTCTTCGCCTCCCTGCTGGTCCAGGGGACCGCGGACCGCAGTCGAAAGACGGATTGAATCAAGGTCTTGAAAGAGGTCGCCGGAGCGGGCGGTCTGAGCGTCGCCACGGGCGGCCGGGAGAGCGGCCAGCAGGAGTAGGAGGAGCGGGCCAGGAAGCCGTTGGTTCATGCAGTTCTCCTTGTTGATCAAAAAGCGAATGCGTTCGGTGGCAATGTCCGTGCCACAGGGCGCGAGGCGTCCTCCAGCAGGCGGCGCGTGGCGCCCGTAACGGATTTGCCGACCAAATCCTGCACCCGCCTTCCGGCACTTTCCAGGATTTGGACAGCGCGGCCCGTCCCGCTTCGACCCCGCAGCGGCACAGTTACTATTAGATGATGTTTTTGTAGGTGTGCGGTCCCCAGCCGCAGCACTTGAGGGGGTGCGATGGCCAAGGAATCGAGCGGCGCTCTCCGAGCGAGTGCGATAGGTACGAGTGCCCCATCGGGGCCGGAAGGTCCGGAGGCGAAGCCGGCTCCCGGGCGGGTCCTCGTCGTGGACGATGAGCCGCGGGCCTGCTCCGCGCTGCAGGGGCTGCTGCACCAGCGGGGCTACGAGGTCGCCACGGCGTGCAACGCCTTCCGAGGCCTCGAGCTGCTCGACGAGTTCCGGCCGCAGGTCGTCCTCACCGACCTGCGAATGCCGGGCCTCGACGGATTGGCGTTCCTGGAGTGCGTGCGAGCCGCCGCGCCGGGGACGCGGATCATCGTCATGACGGGCTTCGGGTCGGTGGACGTCGCCGTCGACGCCATGAAGCGAGGCGCCGACGACTTCCTCGAGAAGCCGCTCGACGGCCCATCGCTCTGGCGCTCCCTGCACAGCTCGATGGAGCGGGCCCTCCTCCTGGAAGAGTCCTGCGCCCAGCGCCCGCGCGGTGACGGGGCAGCGGCCGCGCTGGGCGTGGTCGGCGATCATCCGTCGATGCGCGCCGTCCTCAACCGGGCGGAGCAGGTCTCTCCCAGCCGGGCCACCGTCCTCTTGACCGGCGAGAGCGGCACCAGCAAGGGGCTGCTGGCGGAGACCATTCACCGCCTGAGCGGACGCGCCAAAGGCCCGTTCGTGGAGCTGTCCTGTTCGGCGCTCTCCGAGTCGCTTTTGGAGTCGGAGCTGTTCGGGCACGAGCGGGGCGCCTTCACCGGCGCCGTCTCCCGTCATGAAGGGCGGTTCAAGCGCGCGGCGGGAGGGACGCTGTTCCTCGACGAGATCGGCTCCTACCCCCTCTCCACGCAGGTCAAGCTGTTGAACTTTCTCCAGACCCGGCGGTTCGAGCGCGTCGGAGGGAGCGAGACGCTCACTGTCGACGTGCGCCTGGTGGCAGCCACCAACAACGACCTGCGGACGGAGGTGCTGGCGGGCCGCTTCCGCGAGGATCTCTTCTACCGCCTCAACGTGTTCCGGATCGACCTGCCGCCGCTGCGCGCCCGGCGAAGCGACGTCCTGTCGCTGGCCGAGACCTTCCTGGCGCGCTTCGCCGCCGAGAACGAGCGGCGGCTCGACGGGTTCTCCCGCGAGGCCCATGAGCGCCTGCTCCTCTACAACTGGCCGGGCAACGTGCGGGAGCTGGAGCACGCCGTCGAGCACGCCGCGATCATGGCGCGTGGGCGCCTGGTGATGCCGGAGGACCTGCCGGAGACGGTGGCGGGGGCCTCCTACGACCCGCTGGACGTGGAGATCCCCGGCAGCACGCTCGCCGAGATCGAGCGGTCGGCCATCCTCAAGTCGGTGATTGCGGCGGGCGGCCGGGCCACCGAGGCGGCCGCCATGCTCGGCATCTCGAAGAGCAAGATCTACTATCGCCTCCGCGATTACGGGATACACCCCGCGCGTCGCGGCGACGCGGAACCGGACGCGATCATGGACGCGCTTCGCCCGCGGGAGCCAGCGGCAGCTCGACGCTGACCAGCGGTCCGCCCCTGGGTGGGCAGGCTTTTGAAGAAAGGAGCTTGCAGACCATGGTGTCCCCGAGCCGCTTACCTTTACCGCTGATCGCCCTGACGATCGTCTTCAGCTTTCTGCTGGCCGCTCCCCCTCTGGCGGCGCAGCTTGCCGCGTCGGCAGAGGGCGTGCAGGCCGAGCCCCAGGCAGCCCTGCCGGAGAGCTTCGCGGGGCACTCCGTCAGCTCGGGGGCCGATCCCTTCTTCCTGATCAAGAAGACGCTCGTAATGGAGGAGATCCCTCTCGAGCTGCCCGTGCCCGACTACGGGCAGGTCGACGTCCTTGGCAGCTTCAAGAACGCTCCGGGGAGCGTGGCCTGCGGCGGCACCGTCTCGGAAGGCGCCGCACAGGATGCCGACCCCTGCCGCCTGCAGGACACGCTCCAGTTCGAGAGCGGCTATCTCAAGGCCAACGGCACCGTCATCACGCCCAACGCCACCGCATACAACGGCGTGCCCGCCGGCATCGAGATCGTCGGCCACGTGGGGGACATCGTGCAACTGACGGCCAAGAACAGGCTGCCGGAGGCGGTCAACGGCGAGGCGATCGCGACCGGGTTCTACGCGCCGGCCGACAACCGGCAAATCGTTCACTGGCACGGCATGGAGCTGGACAACGAGAGCGACGGCACTCCGGTGTCGGAGTTCGGCATCGAGACGGGCGAGCAGCGCCTGTACCAGTTCCGGCTCTATCGCCCGGGCAACTACTGGTTCCACCCGCGCATCGTGCCGCTGCTTTCCGGGCACCGTGGCATGGTCGGCAGGCTCACCGTCCGCTCCTATGAGGAGGACTTGCTGACCCTGCTCGGCGTCCTGCCGCTCCAGAAGCACGCCATCCAACTGCACGATTCCACGGTCGCCAACGAGATCAACCGGCTCCAGGTGAGAAACGGCATCCTGTTCAACGTCTATACCGACGAGGAGGTGGAGAACCACCTGATGCCGGACATCTCGCCCGACTTGAGCGGTGACGGCGCGTGCAACCGCAGTACGCTGGTGGGGGATTGCATCGTGCGGGAAGGCGAGCTGGTCTTCGTCAACGGCAAGGTCCCCACCAGCGACGAGGACGTCTATACGATCCTCGTCCCAGAGGGGCGCGGCGTGCGTGTCTCGTTCGTCAACTCCTCGAACGAGCGCTTCTACCGCCTCCGTCTCCTGCTCGAGGGGGAAGAGCCGCCCTTCGGCCCGGCGCTGCAGGTCAGTGGGGTCAACATCGGCCAGTGCTATGCCCCTGGCAGCAACGTCAAGTTCTCCGGCTTCGATCCGCTCTCCTGCGACCAGGGCCTCCCCCTGTACCGCATCGGCGGCCAGAACGGCCTGCTCGACCGCGTGCGCCTCGAGGGACAGTCCGAGATCCCGCCGGCCAACCCGTTCGTCCAGCGCCCCTACGACACGGTCATCCGCCGAGGCGAGGACTTGCTCGGCACTTCCGAGCGGACCGATCTCGTCATTGTGCCCAAGGATCGCGAGGGCGACTACCTCGAGCCCGGCGAGAGTATTTACATCTGGACCGTCGACTATCCCCACGGCGCCTTCACTCCGAAGTTCGACAACCTCATCGGCACCGGCGACGTCACCAACCGCGACATCGCTCCCCGCAAGCTGGTCCGGATCAAGATCGTCCCGGACCTCCTCGGACTGCCGAGCTACAGCCTCGCCGAGAACGACCCCCTGATGGTGCATCCGCTGATCAACCGGCCGTCGGAGGACTTGCGCAACGCCACCGTCGTGCCGTTCTCGGCGGTGCCGCCGGGGCAGGATCCGTTCCTCGGTACCCCGTTCCAAGGGCGCACGGATCAGGCCATCGTGCTCGGCACTCGTCTCGAAGACAACCAGCGGTTCCCCTCGATCAACGCCGTCCAGGGAGAATATGAAGGGGAGGTCGCCAGCGGCGACGAGGTGCCGACCCAGGGCGCCACGCGGTACGCGAAGATCGGCGACGTGCTGGAGCTCTTCGTCGCCAACAACACCGGCGCCGGGCACCACCCGTTCCACACGCACGGCTTCTCGTTCCAGCCGATCGCTCTCTACCGATTCGTCAACATCGACCTAGTCCCCGGGCCGCCCGGCGTCCCCGTCGTCGACTCGGCCTTGCTCATCGAGCCTCCGGTCCACACGTTCGACTACAACGAGTTTTTGGACGTGAAGACCATCCAGCCGGGGCTGGCGCTCAAGTACCGGGTGAAGATCACCGATCGGTTCAAGATCCCCGACTCGACGAAGTACTCCTGGGCCCAGCTCCTGAAGAAGTTCCCGTACGACTACCAGAAGCCGTTCGGCGGCGCCGGCGATCTGCCGCAGCACACCGACGCCGAGATGGGCGGCGGAGTGGGCCGCTGGCTGATGCAATGCGACACCCCGCACCATGCGGCCCTGGGCATGGTGACCGATTTCTGCATCGCGCCGCAGGGCGCCGCCGACGCGTCGGCCTGCAAGATCGACGTCGACGAGGGCATCTACGAGCCTCTTCCCTGAGCCGTGCCGGTCCCTCCCGGAAAGCTCACTGGCTGGTGGTTATCGGTGAGCTTCCCCCGCGGGAGCCAGCGGTAGCTCGACGCTGACCAGCGTCCCTTCTCCAGGCCGGCTGTCGACGTTGATCGTGCCGTGGTGGTCGGCGATGATGCGGTGCGCCACGGACAGACCGAGGCCGGTGCCGCCCTCGGCGGCGCGGGTGGTGAAGAAGGGATCGAAGAGGTGGCGGATCGCCTCGCCGTCCACGCCGCGGCCGTCGTCGCGCACCGTGATGTGGACGGTCTCGTCGCGGCGCTCGGTCCGCAACTGGACCCGCGCTTCCGGCCGCGACTCGATGGCGTTCTGAATGATGTTGACCAGCGCCTGCTCGAGCGCGATCGGGCTTGCCCGGATCGGCACCGCGGCCTCGCTCAGCTTCAGCTCGACGGTGGCCTGGTGCTGCGCCGCGCAGGCCGTGGTCAGGTCGCGGGCGCGCTTGAGCACCCGGTTGGCGTCCTCGGTCCACATCTCGCCCGGCTTGCCACGCGCGAAAGCCACCAGGCTGCGCACGATCCTCTCGCAACGCTTCGCCTCCTCGGCGCAGGCTTCGAGGGCCGCTCGCCGATGCCGGGCCGCCTCGGGACCGTCCTCGCCGAGCGCGTGCTCGGCGGTGAGCAGGATGTTGTTCAGCGGGTTGTTGATCTGGTGCGCGATGCCCGCGGCCAGGGTCCCCACCGCAGCTAGCCGTTCGGCGTGGCGCAGCCGCTCGCGGGCACGCTCGGCTTCGAGCTCGCGGGTGCGCTCCTCCAACTGCTGCGCCATCTGGTTGAACGTCGCGGCGAGCTCACCCAGCTCGCCGCCGGTGTGCACCGCGACCGGCCGCGCTCCCAGGCCGGCCCCCAGCTCCCGCGCCGCCCGCGTCAAGGCGTGAACCGGCCGCACGATCCACCGCGAGATCAGCCATGGGCACAGAAGCGCCAGGGTCACGGCGAGCCCGGCGACCGCGCTGATCGCGACGCCCGCGAAGCGCGAGCGCCTCCCGATGGAGTCGACGAGGGCCGAGATCCTGGCGTCACGGGCCTCGAAGGCGGCCTTCAGCCGGGGCAGGGCCTCGTTCCCGAGGGGCTCGATCTGCGACTCGTAGACGCGGACGACCTCGGCCCGATCCATCCGCGGATCCAGTCCGGCGAGCCCGCCGGCGGCCTCCTTCAGGGCGCGATAGCCGGCGCGGATGTCCCCCTCGTTCGCCAGCGCCGTCGCCCCCGCCCCTTCGCCCCTGGCGCCCACCTGGGCCTCCCAGACCGCGTAGGCGCGATCGAACCTGTGCTCGGCGACCGCCAGCTCCTCCCGCGACTCTCCGAAGTAGGCGAAGCCCCGGTACTCGCCCACCAGACGCTGCGCGCGGCTGGCGAGCCTCGCCACCGAGATGGCCTCGGCCGCCTCGGCGCGGAGGCTCCGGGCGTCGGAGGCCAGCCCCGCGGACGGGGACACCAGGGACAGGCGGGCCGAGCTGGCGAACAGGCTGTCGAGCGCCTTCCTGAGGGCGAGGCTGCCCTCGATCTGCGCCGCGTCGAGGGACGCCCGGGCCTCGGACTCTGCCTCTCGCAGGTCGCCGGCGTCCTCGCCATGGAAGGGCTCGGCCGACTGGCGGGCCGCCAGGATGTCGCGCCTGGACAAGTGGAGGAGAAAGGCGATCTCCCGCCGCACGTCGTGCAGCGCAGAGCGCAGACTCAGGTACGAACCGATCGGTGCCAGGGCGAGGGCGAGCATCGCTACCACCAGGGGGACGACGATGAGCCTCGCGCGCAGGTTGAGCCCGTCTTTCATGCTGAGAATCCTCATCTCTCTACTGGTGCGCCGAGCCGCCAGAAGAGGGACCCAGGAACCGTTGTGGAAGGTGTACCGCAGACCTGCTGAAGTCCGGTTATGGGATTGCTGTCCCGGTTTCGTTCCCGCGAGCTACTTCTATAGGAAAGGTAAGCATTCAGTTTCCCAAGGTTGGGGTGTTGTCGATCGGCCAGCGATCGATCCAGGTGAGGAGCCCGCGATGAAGTCATTGCTCGTCCCGGTCTTCATGCTCGTGGCGAGCGCACTGATGTCGCTGGCCTGGCTCGGCCATCTCCGCTATCGGGACAGCATCGGCTTCTGGACGGCCCTCGCGTTCAGCTGGCTCCTGGTCCTGCCCGAGTACGTGCTCAACGTCGCCGCCACCAGGTACGGATACGGCACCTATAGCGGCGCCCAGATGGCGACGTTCCATCTGGCCTTCGGCGTCGTCTGCGTCGCCCTGGTGTCGCGCTTCATGCTCGGAGAGCCCCTGACCCCCAGACAGCTCGTGGGATTCGCGCTGCTGGCGGCCGGGACGGTCCTCATCACGTACCGGCCCTGAGCCGCGGTAGGATCGCCGGCATGGCCGAGCCCTCTCACCGCTTCGTCGATCACACTTCCGAGATCGGCCTCCAGGTCCAGGCCGCGAGCTTCGGCGAGCTGCTGGCCGAGGCGGCGCGGGGATTGGCAAGGCTCATGCTTCGCGAAGCTCCCGCGGCAGCGGAGGGGGAGACCCGCGACTTCGAGGTCTCGGCCCACGACCGCGAGTCCCTGCTCGTGGACTGGCTCAACGAGATCCTCTTCGTCGCCGAGACCGGGCTCTGGATTCCCCTGGAGATCGAGGTGCTGGAAGCCTCCGACACCCGGATCCGGGCGCGGGCGCGCGGCGTGACCGTCGAGCTGTCCCCCTCGATGGTCAAGGCCGCGACCTTCCACGGGCTGGAGGTGGTGGAGACGGCGGACGGGCTGTCCGCGGAGGTGATCCTGGACGTATGAAGACGGTGACGAAGTATCCGTGGGAGCGGATCAACCCCTGGCTGGTCGAGATTCCGGCCTCGGCGCGGGAGGACATGCTCGTCCCCGCCCGCATCTACGTGGACGACGTGCTCTGGGAGCGCGCCATCGGCGACCGCACGCTGGAGCAGCTCGTGAACGTGGCCACCATGCCCGGCATCACCGGCTTCGCCTATGCCATGCCCGACGCCCACGAGGGCTACGGCTTCCCTGTAGGAGGAGTAGCCGCGTTCCGCGCCGAGGACGGCGTGATCTCGCCGGGCGGCGTGGGCTACGACATCAACTGCGGCGTGCGGTTGCTGGCCTCGGACATCAATTTCGGCGAGGTGCGCCACCGCCTGGAGCCGCTGATGACCGATCTCGCGCGGGCGGTCCCCTCGGGCGCGGGCAAGGGCGGCCGGCTGCGCTTCGGAGGCGAGGACATGAACCGCGTCCTGGCTGACGGGTGCCGCTATCTCGCGGAGATCGGCATGGCGACTCCTGAGGACCTGGAGAGGACGGAGGCCGAGGGCTCCTTCCGGCGCGCCGATCCCGGGAAGGTCTCGGACAAGGCGCGGGACCGGGGCAGGGGGCAGCTCGGCACGATCGGCTCGGGCAACCACTTCCTGGAGATCCAGAGGGTGGAGCGGGTCTTCGACCCGGCGGCGGCCGAGGCCCTGGGCCTGTACAAGGGGCAGATCGTAATCCTGATCCACACCGGCTCCCGCGGCCTGGGCCACCAGGTGTGTACGGACTACGTCCGCGCCATGGACGAGGTCATGGCCCGCCACGGCATCAAGCTGCCGGACCGGGAGCTGGCCTGCGCGCCGTTCCAATCGAAAGAAGGGCAGGCCTACTTCGGCGCCATGTGCGCCGCGGCCAACTTCGCCTTCGCGAACCGCCAGGCCATCACCCACGCGACCCGCGAGGTGTTCAAGGAGACTTTTGGGGACGAGGGCGGGCTCCGCCTGGTCTACGACGTGGCGCACAACATGGCCAAGCTGGAGGATCACTCCGATGGAGGTACCGACGGCGGCCAGATCGTCGTTCACCGCAAGGGCGCGACCCGCGCTTTCGGTCCCACGAACCCGGAGACGCCGGAGGCCTACCGCGACTTCGGGCAGCCGGTGCTGATCCCCGGCAGCATGGGCACGGCCTCCTACGTGCTGGTGGGAACGGACGACGCTCTGCAGCGCTCCTTCGGCAGCACCTGCCACGGCGCCGGCCGGGCCATGAGCCGCACCGCGGCCAAGAAGGTCAAGCACGGCAGCGAGGTGCGCAAGGAGTTGGAGAAGCAGGGCATCGTGGTGCGCTGCGCCGGCCTGGGAGAGCTGGCCGAAGAGGCCCCCCACGCCTACAAGGACGTCGATCGGGTGGTGGACGTGGTCCACAACGCCGGCCTCGCCCGCAAGGTGGCGAGGCTGGTGCCGCTGGGTGTGATCAAGGGGTGAGAAGCCCGGAAAGGACATAAAGGACGGAAAGGACTCAAAGGACGTAAAGGCCAGGGATTTTGTCCTTTGAGTCCTTTACGTCCTTTGGGTCCTTTCCGGGGTTATGCTCTTCCCCCAATGGCAACCCAAGCCTCGACAGGCATCGCCGAGGAGCTCCTCGGCCTCATCCGCACGCTCGCGCGGGAGCTGCATCCCGGGCGCCGGGGCTTGGAAACAGCCACGCTCGATTCCTCCCTTGAAAAAGACTTCGGCCTCGACAGCCTCGCCCGGGCCGAGCTGCTGCTCCGGTTGGAGCGGTCCTTCGGGATCCGGCTCTCGGAATCGCTGCTGACCTCGGCGGAAACCCCGCGGGACCTCCTCCGTGCCCTGCTTGCCGGCCCTTCGGGTGTCGTGGGTCTCAGCTCCGCAGTTGTTCCCATCGAGGGGGCCGAGCCCTTGGCTCCGGCCGAGCCCGCTCCCGAGCGCACGCGGACGCTTCTGGAGGTGCTCGACTGGCACGTTCAGCGCCATCCGGAACGGCGGCACATCCTCTACTACCCCGGGGACGGCGAGCCCGAGGAGCTGAGCTTCGGCGAGCTGGCGCGGCGCGCCGGGGCCGTGGCCGCGGGTCTGAAGAACCTGGGCGTCGGCTCCGGGCAGGCCGTGGGGCTCATGCTCCCCACCTCGCTCGACTACTTCGCCGCCTTCTTCGGCACGCAGATGGCGGGCGCCATCCCGGTCCCCCTCTATCCGCCGGCCCGTCTGAGCCAGATCGAGGACCACCTCCGCCGCCAGGCGGGCATCCTGGAAACCGCGCAGGCCACGGTGCTCGTCACCTTCCCGGAAGTCCTCCCTCTGGCCCGGCTGCTGCGCGCCCAGCTCCCGGGGCTGAAGAGGGTGGTGACCGTCGCCGAGGTTTCGGCTCCGGGTGCAGTTTCGGCCCCCGTCCGGGAGGAGGACATCGCCTTCCTCCAGTTCACCTCGGGCAGCACTGGCAATCCCAAGGGGGTGACGCTCACCCACGCGAACCTGCTCGCCAACCTGCGGTCGATCGGCAAGGCGGTCGACATCGGCGGGGAGGACGTGGTGGTGAGCTGGCTGCCGCTCTACCACGACATGGGCCTCATCGGCTCGTGGATGGGGAGCCTCTACTTCGGGATATCGCTCGTCCTGATGTCGCCGCTGAGCTTCCTCGCCCGGCCGTCGCGCTGGCTCTGGGCGATCCACCGCCACCGTGGGACGCTGTCGCCCGCCCCCAACTTCGCCTACGAGCTGTGCGTGGGCAAGGTCGAGGACGCCGAGATCGACGGCCTCGACCTCTCCTCCTGGCGCTATGCCTTGAACGGCGCCGAGCCGGTGAGCCCCGAGGCCATGCGCCGCTTCACCGAGCGCTACACGCGTTACGGCTTCAATCCCAAGGCCATGGCGCCGGTCTACGGCCTCGCCGAGTGCTCCCTGGCCGTGGCCTTCACGCCCGTGGGAAGGGGGCCGGTCCTCGATACCGTGGACCGCGAGACCTTCCAGAAGACGGGAGAGGCCCTGCCGGTAGAGGAGGGGCTGCGGTTCGTCTCCTGCGGCTTCCCGGTGCCGGACCACGAGATCCGGATCGTGGACGGGGCAGGCAAGGAGCTGGGCGAGCGTCGGGAAGGGCGGCTGGAGCTTCGGGGACCGTCGGCCACGAGCGGCTACTACCGCAACCCGGAGGCCACGAAGAAGCTGATCCGCAACGGCTGGCTCGACTCGGGCGACCGCGCCTACATCGCGGGCGGCGAGGTCTACATCACGGGCCGGGTCAAGGACATCATCATCCGCGCCGGCCGCAACCTCTACCCGCACGAGCTGGAGGAGGCGGTGGGGGAGATCCCCGGCATCCGCAAGGGGTGCGTGGCCGTGTTCGGCACCGCGGACCCCCACTCGGGGACTGAGAAAGTCGTGGTCCTCGCCGAAACCCGCGAGCGGAAAGAGCCCGAGCTCGATCGGCTGCGGCGGGAGATCCAGGACGTGGCGGTCGCGCTCCTCGGCACTCCCGCGGACGACGTCGTCCTCGCGCCTCCCCAGACCGTGCCAAAGACCTCCAGCGGCAAGATCCGGCGGGCGGCGAGCCGGGACCTCTACGAGCGCGGGCAGCTCGCCGGGGGCCGCACGGCCGTCTGGCTGCAGCTCGTCCACCTGGCGGTATTGGGAGCCCGGGTGCGGTTGGGAGACCTCCTCTACGCCGGCTGGTTCTGGCTCGTCTTCGCCCTGGCGACGCCCCCGGTCTGGATCGCCCTGGCGGTCACGCCGGGTCTTCCGCGACGCCGTCGGTTCGCGCGCTTCGTGGCCCGGTCCCTGGCCGTCCTCACCGGGACCCCGATCAAGGCCGAGGGGCTGGAAAACCTGGCCGGGCCGGGTCCGAGAATCGTGGCCGCCAACCACGGCAGCTATCTGGATTCGTTCGTGCTCACCGCTCTGCTCGCGCCGGACCTGGGCTACGTCGTCAAGCGGGAGCTGGCCAAGACGGTGTTCTCCCGCCTGCCGCTGGAGCGCCTGGGAGCGGTCTTCGTCGAGCGTTTCGACGCGGGCCAGGGCGCGGAGGAGTCGCGCAAGGTGGCCGAGGCCGTGCGCTCCGGCGAGTCGATCGTCATCTTCCCGGAGGGAACTTTCACCCGGATCCCTGGCCTTCGCCCCTTCCGCATGGGCACCTTCGTGGTGGCCGCCCAGACCGGCGCACCCGTGGTTCCCGTGGCGATTCGCGGCGCCCGCTCGAAATTGCGCGGGGACGAATGGTTCCCGCGCAGGGGCGGGGTGGAGCTGTCCGTCCTTTCGCCGGTCCGTCCCGACGGCTCCGACTGGGCCGCGGCCGTCCGGCTGCGGGATGCCGTTCGCGCGCAGGTGCTCGCGGCCTGCGGCGAGCCCGATCTCCTCTGATTGCCCTTCTGATTGTGAAGGTTGCGCCTCGGGCGCAGGTCTGGGATACTGCGACCATGCATGACAAGGTGTGCGCCGTACTGCTCGTCGCGGTCACTGCCGGAGCGGGCGCTGCATCGGCCCAGGCGGGAGCCAGCGCCACCTGGACCTTCAGCACGGACAGCGCCAACAACCTGGTGATCCAGGACGCCGAGGCCTTCACCACGGCCACGGGCCGGGTCGGGGAGGCGCTCTGCCTGCAATATCACCCGGCGTGCCCCTCCGCCTTCGAGCGCAGGTCGAATGACCTGCGGCTCGCCCGTCCCCGTTACGTGCTGCGTGGCATCGGCGGCGGCAAGGGTTTCGAGTGGCGGGTCGAGCCCGGTCAGCCGACGGTGCGCGACACGGGCGCGACCCTGCCGTTCCTGGTAGGCGGCGTGGAGCAGGGGATGGTTCAGATCGTCAGCACGCCGGGGCCCTGGACGATCGAGCTGCAGCGGATTCCGGCCGCCGAGCTGCGGGTTGGAGACGGCAAGCGCTGGAATGTCTTCCTGCGCTTGTCGGAGGCGCCGCCGGACGCGAGCGCCAATGCCTGCTGGATCGAAGTCGGCTGCCCGGCCGGGTAGACCCCTCTACCCGTCGGGTAGACCCCTGTACCCGTTGGGTAGACCCCTGTACCCGTTGGGTAGACCCCTCTACCCGCTGGGTAGACCCCTCTACCCGCCGAATTGACCCTCTACCCGCCGGGTAGACCCCTCTACCCGCCGAATCGACCACTTACGCGCCTGTCCCGAGCTCCTGGATCTTCTTCCGGGCCTCTTCGATCTGCTTGCGCAGGGCGAACTTCTGGGTAGCATCCACAGCCAGGGCTTCCTGCTCCAGGAGGAACTCCAGCTTCTCCCTCCAGAGCGCCAGGGCTCCGCTTCCCGGATTCGCCGCGGCGGCGGGGGAGACGCCGGGGAACGGCGGATGGTCGGGAGTCGCGGTCGACCCCCCTGGGAAGACCGGCGCCACGGCCGGCTTGGCCCGCTGCTCGTCGGAGACGCCGCGAAGGACCGCATCCTTGGCTTCGTCCAACGGCAGTCCGACGAGATCGGCGTAGATCAGCGGCTTGAGCAGGCCCGGGGGAGAGCAGGGAGCCACCCGCAACGCGATGAGCTTGCGCTTGTCACCCCGGGGGTCTTCCGCGAAGGCGGCCGCCCACTCCGGCTGCGTGAAGGTGGCATTGAGGTAGTTGTCGGAGAGCACGATCACGGTCTTGCGGGTGCCGCTGGCCGCCTCCTGCATTTTGAGGACGAAGTTGTTCCCGGGGAGGAAGTCCCACGGCTGGTAGACCACTTCATGGCCGGCCTCCTCCAAGGTCCAAGCGATCCAGTCGGCCCAGGACTTATCGGCCTTGGTGAAGCTGACGAAGAAGTCTTTCATGGGCTCCTCTCTTGGTGGTGGCGGCATCTCGGCAAGCCGTTTCTCCAGATAGACCAACTCCCGCCTCCGCCGCTCGTATCTTGTCTCTTCGACCAGCTTCCGC
The DNA here is from genome assembly GCA_036277235.1 of Thermoanaerobaculia bacterium. GTDB lineage: Bacteria > Acidobacteriota > Thermoanaerobaculia > Multivoradales > UBA5704 > DATMER01. Next base: position 14,458 of record DASUNJ010000627.1, read on the forward strand.
GCCTGCGCCACGTGCCGTTCCAGGCCGTCGCGGTCCCCCCGCTGGCGGCAGAGTCGGGCCGATTCCAGGTGAGCGTCGCACTCGTGCAGGCGCATCGAGCCCCGCTCGGCGATCTCCAGCACCTCGTCAAGGTCCGCCTCGGCAGCGGCCGGCTCACCCCGGAACCGCCGCAAGGCGGCGCGGACCAGGAGACCCCAGGGGAGGCGGTGTTCGGTCCCCGCTCGCCGCAGGCCCGCCACGGCGTGGTCCAGGTCCTCCGTGGCCTTGGCGAAATCCGCTCCCGCCCCCTCGCCGGGAGCCGCCGGCCGAGGGGCCGTCAGAGCCAAGCCGAGATGGGCTCGGCCCAGGCTCAGGTGGTCAAGGGCGATGTCGAGGAGGGGATCGCCAGGCAATCGCCATTGGAACAGATGCTCTGCCCGCTCCCGCACCTCGCGGCACGTCTCGCGGAACTGCCGCGCCGCCTTCGGGTCCGCGGCGAGACCGTCCGTAACGGCCCCGTCCTCCGGCTCCCCCAGGCTCAGCAGCAGGTCGCAGTACTGATAGCCCGGAACCGAGTAAAGCCGGGGGTACTGGGGTTGCCGCTCTGCTTGAAGGGCTTCGGCCTCGCCAAAGGCCTCCGCGCTCTCCTCCCAACGGCC
>DASUNJ010000628.1:0-5379 GCA_036277235.1 Thermoanaerobaculia bacterium
TCCCTGTCATCCACGTTCAAGAGCCGGGAGGCCCGCTTGCCCCACCTGAGCTTCTGCTGTCCTTTTTCGTCGATCAGGGCGAAGCGGTTCCAGGACGGCGGAACCTTCCTGGCCTCCGACACGTCCTGGTCGGCGGTGTAACCGCGGCGGCTCGCCTCCGCCTCTTTCTGGAGGTCTGCAAGATCGCCGCGGGCGACATTGATCTCCTTCGGGATCTGGCTCGCCATGTCGGCAGCGAAGCCGCGGAGCTGCTCTTCCGAGACGCTCGTGAGCTCCGCGTAAGCGTAGACGTCGAGCAGCGAGAGGGTGAGGATCGCGACGCCGAGCAGGCTGCAGATCCCCAGTAGCAGCACGTCGAAAACGCGGATCCGCTGGCGCTCGCCGATCAGCCGCAGCCGGAGCAGGGGCCAGGCGAGGGCCGCAAGCAGGAGAGGAGCCAGGATCAGCAGCAGGAGCGACGACGAGATGGCCAGGCTCTCGTAGACGAACTTGTCGGCTGCCACCACCCCGCAAAGCAGCCACGTTTCGCGGATGCCTCCGGCGAAGCTCGAGCCGATGGGCAGCCGGACGGGCTCGATGAAGAGCTTGTACTCCCGGCCGCCGATCTCGACGTTGCGATAGCTTGCCGCGGAAGAGAAGGAAGAAGCCTCTTCCGCCGCGGATTTCTTGGAATCTCCCGATCCGGCCTGCGCCAGGAGCACGCCGAGGTGCGTGATTCCGAGATCCGGAACCTGGTGCTGATAGACCACCTCTCCGGTCGTCTTCGCCAGGAGAACCCCGTCGAAGGCTCCCTTGGAAGCGAAGAGAGCCGAGAAAAACTTCGCCGTGTCGGGCCTGTAGCAGGAAGGCTCGACATCCGAGAAGACATGCGCCAGCTCGAGGCCCGTGCCTCGGAGCCGGAACAGAGGATCTGCCATGCTCTTGCGGATCGCTTTGGCCTCATCAGCGTTCACCTGGCACTCCGTCCTGGTCAGCCCCCGGACGTCCTCCAGCGTCTTGGACTGGTTCTTCACGAAGTCGTCATAGCTCGTTATCGCCTCCGCGACCATGTTCCCCATGGATGCCAGGAGGCGAAGGTTCCTGCCCACCAGGTAGTTCGTCTTCTTCTGCGCGTAGAGGAAGTAGTAGGCGCCGAGGACCAGGACCAGGCCGAGAAGGAAGAGGATCGGCGTCCGGACCCTGCTCATCAGCCCTCCGGGCTCCGATTCGCCGTTGTTGGTGTCTTGACTCATGGCGAGCTCCTCCTTCCTCTATATAGAGGAACGTCATGAGGATTTCGCCGCGTGCCACCGGCTTCTGACACGGGAGAACCGGTCAAACGCCGGCCCGTTCGTACGCAGCCGGCGTTTGGAGGGACGTTGAAATCCTAATTTTTGAGGCGTGGCGGTTCGCAGACCGGACAAGGCTCTTCCGGGGGTTGGGTGTGGACCCACGGGTGGCAGCTGCTCAGCCGGGGAAGAATCGAGGGCGACTGCTCGACAGGTCTCCACGGTTCGCACCACAAGCGTCGCAGTGGGCAACCGGCGCTGCCGCCCGGCGCTTCACAGGCCGCCTTGAGAGCGGCGCAGAGCGAGAGCCGGCGAACCGGAGGCTCCGCTCGGCGGATGGCGGCTCTCGCGCCGAACCAGAAGTTTGCGGGGACGAATGGATGGAAGTCCGACAGATTGTCCCCGCTGCCGTCGAGCAGGCGCATGATCTCGCCCGGCCTGCGGTCGGGCAGGGTGTCCCACACGATGGCGGCGATCGAGGAGGCGACCGCGGTGGAGATGGAGGTGCCAGTGTACATGTTCGTGGAACGGCCAGGAGCCAGGTCGGGCACCACAGCGAAGGCGCCATAGGCGGCCCGTTCCGCCATACCCCGACGACGGGCGTTCGCCAGAGGCTTGCCCTCGGTGTCCACTCCGCCGACGGCGTACAGGAGCGGTGTCCCCGGCGGAAGCTCGCCGCAGGCCTCCTCCCAGGGAGCCGCCTCCTCCCAGGCAGCGGGCAGGAGTGGCCCCCCTGACGGCGGCTCGCACGCTTGCGCATTGCCCGCCGCTGCCAGGACCAGGACGTCGAAGCCCCGTGCATATCGCAGAGCCCAGTAGACGGCCTGCGTTCCTGTGCTCATCTCCTCGATCTCCTCCGCATCGAGGCCGCCGAAGCGCTCTCCGTCCCAGGCCACGGACAGATTGATCACGAGATGCTGCGGCGCGTCCCTTTTCCGCAGATCTCCCCGCCAGTCGTCCACCTCGTCCAGGATGGCTTGGGCGAGATCTCCCTGCGTGCCAATGTGGCCGCCTTGCTCGGTGTCGATCTTCGTACGTTTCCGACTCTTGGCGTCGAACTTCTTGATCGGCAGGGCCAACCGCGTCGTGATCAGCGCGGCGCAGCGGTCGCTGTCTTCAGGGCTGCAGATCAGGTTGCGGGCAATTTGGGTGAGGGTGTAGCCATGCTCCGAGATCGGCTTTCCTTTCGGCAGCGCTGCCGGGACTCCCTCGCCGGTAGGATGTGTGTCCAGGAAAGCCAGGCGCACGCCGCCCTGGTTCTTGATCGCGAGCGGCTCTGCGGGCTTTCCGGCCTGCGCAAGGAAGTTTTCGGAATGCGTCTGCCAAGCCGTGCCGCCGGCGATGGAGATGGCCGCGCAGTCCTGATCGATCCGCACCAGCTCGCCGGTCGTGGTGGGGGGGAACGGGACGTTTCGCAGCTTCTTGCCGGTCTCATACACGCAGAAGCGCTCGAGGTGCTCGAGCGCTTCGAGCGCCGGTTCCGGAATCCTCTCCTCGTAGTCGTAGCCGCAGAGGCCCGCCTGGGCCCGCGCTGCTGCCACTGAGGCAAAAAGGGGGACCGGCTTCTCCCAGCCCGGGATCGCCGGGCACTCGGTTTCCTGCGGGCTTCTGACTCCGATCCAGCGCCATTCGGCGCAGGCCTTCGAGGTCTCGGTACGCTGCACGGTCGCACAGGCGCCCAGACCGAAGGCAATCCAGGGAGCGATCCAGAGGAGATACTTGCGGTTCATGGTTTTGTCTCCTTACTGGGGGCTTTCGCAGCCCGTGCGTGTTTTCTGACAGCCCTCAGGGCTCGAACAGGCGGAAGCTCTGCCAATCCGCGCGGGGATTCCGTTTCCGCCAGGAAATCTGCGCGCGCTGGAGCGCCACGGCGAGGTCCTGCCCGCGGTCCCATTCCCGGTAGAGCTCGGGAAAGAACGAGGGCAGGTCGCGGTCCTTGACCGGCCGGGTGGAGGCGATGACGGCCCGCGAGCCGGCGAGGAGGAAGGCTTGGGCGAGACCGAGGCTCTCGACGGGAACCTTGGTGGAGGACCGGCCGGTGTCGCAGGCCGAGAGGACGACCCAGGCAGGAACCCTGTCGAGCGCCAGCAGGTCGCCGAGCGTCAATTGGGTCTCTTCAGCCAGGAGCAGGCTGCTGTCCCAGCCGCCGGAACCGGAGAAGGAGCCGTGGCCGGCGTAGTGCAGGAGATCGGCGGTGACCAACCGCTCGCGCACGGCCTCGACCGAAGCATCCGCGCTCGTCAGCTCCTCGGCGATCCAGGAGTGCGAGCCGGATTTCAGAATCTCGAGCACGTTTCTGGACTCGTCGAGCGCGCCCCTCAGGTCATCCCGGGTGTCCGCAACCAGGAGGGCGTGCCGCTTCCGGACCGTTGCGGGAGCCGGGGACGCCGGGAGATCCAGCCCGTACACCACCGGAGCCTGTGCCAGGAGGACGTCGCCGTCGAACGGCAGCGCGTGGAAGTCGACACCTTGCAGAGAGCCGCTGGGAAGGATCCGGATTCGTTCCGCCCTCTCGATCGAGACCCGGAACGGGAGCAGCAGACAGCCGCTCAGCCGATCGACGCGGGACAGGTCCGGCGGCAGCTCGAAGAGGTGGACCTGCACGGTCTTCCCGTCGGCGGCGAAGCCGGCCCAGCCTTGGGAGAGCGGATGATAGGCGAGGATCAGCTCGCCGGGGCGCGGCACGGGCGGCTCCTCTTTTGAGCTCTCCCGGGGAAGGACTTGGAATGCCTGGTCGAGGATCTTTTTCACGGCCGCCGCCTCCGCATTGCGCACGGCCTGCGCCCGGGAGACCTGGTCGGTGGGCAGCGTCCACTCGTCTTTCGCCCGCTGCTCCAAGGCAGCACGCTTCTTGTGGTACTCCGCCAGATGGCGTTCCCACCGTGCCCGCTGGTCCAGCGGCAGGCTCGCCAGGCCATGGCTGCGCTCCAACTGCCGGAGCAGGCGCGACCGGGCATGGCGCGCCAGGTGGAAGGCCTCCGCGTTCCGTCCCTGGTCCAGAAGGAGCTCGACGTGCAGGTTCACGACTGCGTGCCGCGTGGCCATGAAGGTCTCTCTCCCCTCATGGAGAGGGATCTGAAGGCTCTGCTCGTCCAGCAGGGCCTCGGCCTTCTGAAGGATCTCCAGGGCCGCATTCCATTCGCCCAGGGCTCTTTGGGATTGCGCTTTCCCGAAGGCGGCCAGCAGCCTGTCGTCGGGAGAGCTGGTCGCGGAGGCGAGCTTCTCGATGTCGCCGAACAGGCGAAGCGCCTCCGTGGGCCGCCCCTCCTTCAGCGCGATCCGCGCTTCCAGATCGAGCCACCAGAGCATGTGAGGGAGGGGGGGATCGGGATCAAGCCCGCGCGCCTGCGCCAGGAGATCCTTCGCCTGGGCGAGACGGCCTTCCTGCAGGTGGGCCAGGGCCAGATCGATCAGGATGTTCATCCTCTGCGAGGGCTTGAACTTCTCGCAGGTCTTGAAGGTCGCGAGCGCCGTCTCGAGAAGGGGAGTGGGATCCCCGAACCTCTCGCCGGCTTCACGGGCCAGAAGCATCGCCCAGGCCTGATTGGCGGGGACCTGGGCCTCTTCGCAGGCAGTCGAGGCAAAGGATTCCCGGCGCAGGCGCTCGAAGAGCTGGACGGCGCTGCTGAAGCGGCCGACCCTGAGCAGGAGCAGGCCCTGTTTCTGTTCGGCCATCCACCGGTAGCGCTCCAGCTTGACTCGCTCCGCGATCTCCACGGCCTCCTGGACTTCGGCCATCGCTGTGCGGTAATCGCCTTCCTTCTCAGCCAGCAGGGCGCGGTAGTAGTGCACTTCATACCGGGATTCCGCGGGCGCTTCTGAGGGGAGCCGAACCGATTGCAGTGTCGTCCGGGCGGTGGCGAGGCGGCCGCTCATGATGTCCTCGTGTACGCGGTGCAGCGTCCTTCCCACCTCGCGAAGCAGGTCGCTCCCGCCCTCCCTCGCGAAGGACAAGGACCAGGATGCCTGCCCCGCCGGCGACGAGGCGAGCACGCGCAACCGTTTTGTCTCGGAAGGCAGGATCAGGAGGAACCGCTGTCCGCTCTGGATGGATCTAGGGGCGGCGTCGCTCCGCCTCCCATCCACCAGAATTTCAATCTCTGCGTCCGGC
>DASUNJ010000629.1:0-2112 GCA_036277235.1 Thermoanaerobaculia bacterium
GAGCATGCCGCGCAGCGTGATCAGCACCGGCACCCTGAAAAGCTTGCCGTGCAGCACCGCCGCCAGACCCTCGGGATAGATGAAGTGGGCGTCGATCGCCTCGAATGGAAAGGATTTCCGCAGGCGGACCAGCGCCGGCAGCGTGCTCAGGAAGAGGAAGACGCCGTCCAGGCACTTGAGGATGCCGGGCACGGAGAGATACCGCGGATGAAGCACCCGCACGCCGTCCTGGACCTCCTCGCGGGGGACCACGGGACGGAATCCGGGACGCAGACCGGACACGAAGGGGAACCAGGGGGTGGGCGCCACCACCTGAACATCGGCTTCAGACGGCTCGGATCCGGATATCAGGCCGCGCATCCGCTCGCGCACGAAGACCCCGTGGTGCGGCTGGGCCGCGTTGGGAAAGACGGTGCTGAAGACCAGGAGCTTGATCTTGCCCTCTGATGTAGGGGAGGGGTTTACCCCCTCCCGGGCGGGGGCAAGCCCCGCCCCTACATTCTGAGAGGAGCGCTCAGAGGCTGGCGGCAAGGGGCACCTCCAGGTCCATGGGCCGCACTGCTTCACGGCTCCAGACCTCCAACATCAACAGCGTCCAGATCGCCCAGCCGGCGTCGAGCCGGCCGGAGCCGTGATCGTCGAGGAGGCCCGCGACCGCCTTGCGATCGAACAGCTCGCCGGAGAGCGACCGCGGATCGAGCAGCAGGTCGCGGGACATGTCGCGCAGGTCCTCCCGCAGCCAGCGGGTGACCGGCGGCGCGAACCCGCGCTTGGGCCGGGACAGGATCTCCCTGGGGAGCCGCCGCTCCGAGACGCGCCGCAGCAGGATCTTCGTCTGTCCGTCGTGCATCTTGAGCCGCGAGGGCACGCGCGCCGCCATCTCGATGATCCGGTGATCGAGCAGCGGGCAACGCACTTCGAGCGCGTGCGCCATGCTCATCCGGTCCACCTTGACCAGTCCGTCGTCGGCGAGCCAGGTCTTGAGATCGAGGTAGAGCGCCCGCGCCAGCGGCTCCCTGGGAGCGCGGGCGAGATGCGGCTCCAGCGCCACGAAGGGATCGAAGGTCCGCCTGCCGCCAATACCGCGCAGCCGCTCCTGCAAATGCGGCGGGATGTGGCAACGGTCGCTGAAGTAGGCGCGGTCGCGGTCCGCGGCCACGTTGGCCAGGAATCCGCCGAGCCGCAACGCCCTCGGCAGCCGGGCGGAGCGCGGCCAGACACTGGCGAGCGGACGAAGGAGATTGCGGCGCAGACCGCCAGGCAGCATCCGCCGCACCCGCTCCTCCATCAGCGCCATGCCGTACCGGCTGCCGTAGCCCGCGAACAGCTCGTCGCCGCCGTCGCCCGAAAGGGCCACGGTCACGCGCTTCCGCGTCTCGCGCGAGACGTACCAGGTGGGCACGGCCGAGGGATCGGCGAACGGCTCGTCGAAGTGCCAGGCGATCCGCGGCAGCACGTCCTGCAGGTCCGGCCGCACCTCGGTTGCCAGATGATCCGTGCCCAGGGCCATGGCCACGGCGGCGGCATCCGCGCGCTCGTCCGTGGCGCGGTCCGAAAAACCGACGGTGTGCGTGAGCACGGGCCGGTCCATCGCACTGCTCATGAACGAGACGATGGTGCCTGAGTCGATGCCGCCCGACAGGAACGCACCCAGAGGCACGTCGCTCTCCAGCCTCGCGCGCACGGCGTCGTCGAGCAGCTCCTCCAGCTCGGAAGTGAGCTGCTCCTCGTTGGCATCGGAAACGTTTTCGAAAGAAAGGTCCCAATACCGTTCGATCCGCATCCCGCGGTTATCGCAAACTGCGAGATGACCCGCCGGCAATTTCGAGGCGCCGCGGAAGATCGTCCACGGCGTGGGCACGTAGCCGTAGGCGAGATAGAGGTCGAGGGCCTCGGGATCGATCTCCGATCCGACCATGCCCGCATTGCGGAGCGACTTGAGCTCCGAGGCGAACGCCAGACGGTGCCCGTCGTCCGCCAGGTAGAGCGGCTTCTTGCCAATCCGGTCGCGGGCGAGGAGCAGTCGCCGGCCGCGGGTGTCCGCCACGGCCAGGGCGAACATCCCCGCCAGGCGCTCGACGCAGCCGGTCCCGAGCTCCTCGTAGAGATGAA
>DASUNJ010000630.1:0-10504 GCA_036277235.1 Thermoanaerobaculia bacterium
GGAGCGATCCTCAACGCCTCGTCCGTGGTCGGCCTGTACGGCAACTTCGGGCAGACCAACTACGCGGCGACCAAGGCCGGAGTGGTCAACATGACCCGCACCTGGTCGCGGGAGCTGGGCCGCTACGGCATCCGGGTCAACGCGGTGGCGCCCGGCTTCATCGCCACCGAAATGGTCAAGGCCATGCCGGAGAAGGTGCTGAATTCCATGGTCGAGCACACGCCCATCGGCCGCATGGGTCAGCCTGAGGACATCGCCGAGGCGTACTTCTGGCTCGCGTCGGAGGGGGCGTCCTTCATCAGCGGCACGGTGCTCTCCGTGGATGGCGGGCTGGTGATTGGAACTTGATTCCGCACGGCGATCTCCTGGGTGAGCGTGCCCGTCTGACGCCGGACAAGACCGGCCTGGTCTACGTCCCGACGGGCGAGCGCTTCACCTACGCCGAGATGGATGCCCGCGCTGTCCGCATGGCTGGTGCCTGGTACTCCCTTGGACTCCGGAAGGGAGACCGGGTCGCGCTGCTCGCGGACAACCGGCCGGAGATCCTCGACGCCTTCTTCGCCGCGCCCAAGTCGGGAGTGATCTTCGTCCCGCTCGGCACCCGGCTGACCGTTCGCGAGATGGCGGGCATCCTGACCGACGCGGCGCCCTCGGCCTTCTTCTATGGCGCGGAGCACGCGGACAAGGTGCGCGAGCTGCGGGAGCTCATCGAGATCCCGGACTGGATCTCTCTCGAAGAGCCTCTGGATGTAGCCGATTCCGATTGGCAGCCGGAGGAGGGCGATCCCGAGGACATCTGGTGCCTGCTCTACACCTCTGGCACCACCGGCAAGCCCAAGGGGGTGATGCTCCCGTACCGGATGATCGTCTGGAACGGTTACAACACCGTGCTCGGCTGGCAGCTCCGGGAGGACGACGTCAGCCCCATCTTCACGCCGCTCTATCACGCGGGCGGTCTCGGGGCCTTCCTGGTCCCTATCGTGACCATCGGCGGGACGGTGATCCTCCATCGCGGCTTCGACGCCTCCGAGGTCTGGCGGACGATCGAGGCCGAGGGAGCAACGGTCGTGCTGGGGGTTCCGACCATCTGGCAGATGCTCGCCGAGGCGCCCGAATTCGAGACGGTGGACCTCTCCCGAGTGCGCTGGCTCATCAGCGGCGGCGCGCCGCTCCCCACCTGGATCATCGAGACCTACCAGCGCCGCGGCGTGGTCTTCAAACAGGGTTACGGAATGACCGAGGTGGGCGTGAACTGCTTCTCGATGACGGTGGAGGAATCCGTGCGCCATCCCGGCTCGATCGGCAAGCCCCTGATGTTCACCCAGACGCGCCTGTTGGACGAGCAGGGCGAAGTGGGGGAGCTGCTGATCCGCGGACCCCACGTTTGCCAAGGATATTGGAACAACCCCGAGGCCACGGCCGCTGCCCTGGACTCCGACGGCTGGTTCCACACCGGCGATCTGGCGCGCCGCGATGCCCAGGGCTTCCACTGGATCGCCGGCCGCAAGAAGGACATGATCATCAGCGGCGGCGTGAACGTCTATCCCGCGGAGATCGAGGGGGAGCTGGTCCTCCATCCCGGCGTGCGGGACGCTGCCGTGGTCGGGGTTCCGCATCCCACCTGGGGCGAGATGGGGGTGGCCTTCGTAGTTCCCGGCGCCGAGCAGCCGACCGCCGAGGCCCTGTCCGAGTTCCTGGCAGGCCGGCTGGCGAAGTATAAGATCCCCCGCGAGTTCCGTTTCGTGGAGAGCCTGCCGCGCACCGCCTACGGCAAAGTGGTCAAGGGAGAGCTGCGGCAAAGGTATCTGGAGGAAGCTTGCTGACGCATCGAATCGACGGCGAAGGGGAACCGGTGCTGCTGCTCAACGGCGGCATGATGACCCTCGGGGCCTGGGACCCTATCGCGGTCGCCCTGGCTTCGCGCTTCCAGGTGGTCCGCTGCGACTTCCGCGGCCAGCTCCTGTCGCCGGGCGAGCCCGAGCCGAGCCTGGAGGCCCACGTGCGGGACCTGATGGAGCTGCTGGTTGGTCTCGATCTCGGGCGTGTCCACGTCGTGGGCACGTCCTACGGCGGGCTGGTGGGGCTGCTCTTCGCCGCCCTCCATCCCGAGCACATGGCCTCGCTGACCGTGATTGCCGCGACCGGCAGGATCACGCCGGAGTTCTGGGAATCGACGGCCAAGTGCAGAGAGCTCGCCCTGGAAGCGGCAGCCGGAGGCGATGGCGGACGGGTCCTGGAGTACATCCTGCCGGAGACCTACACCCCGGAGTACCGAGAGGAACAGGCGAAGGCCCTGGAGTTCCACCGCCGGTGGGTCGCGGCGCTGCCCGTGGTCTGGTTCCGCGGCGTGGCCGCGATCCTCGCCTCCGTGGAAGGGGTCGACCTGACCCCGCGCCTGGGGGACATCCGCTGCCCCGCGTTGATCTTGGCCGGCGAGCGGGACCTCATGTTCCCGCCGGAGCAATCACGGGCGCTGGCCGAGGCGATTCCCGGAGCCCGTCTGGAAATCGTGCCCGGCGCGCCGCACGGGATGGTCGTCGAAAACCCCGACGTCACAGCTCGACTCTTGCTCGACTTCCTCCCCGGAGCTGCGAATGCCTGAGCCTCGCTACGCATCCCTCGTCTCCACCGGCCTGTACCTCCCCGAGCGCGAGGTCTCGAACGACCTCCTGCGGGAGCGCTTCCCCGGAGACTTCGTGGACAAGATGGAGGCCTCGACCGGCATCCGCCGCCGCTGGTGGGCGCCCGACGACTGGGCCACCTCCGACCTCGCCCTGCGCGCCGCGCGACAAGCCCTGGAGAACGCCGGCCGGCGCCCCGAGGACGTGGACCTGATCATCCTGGGCACCGACTCGCCCGACTTCCTGACCCCGGCCACCTCGGTCGTGCTCCAGGGCAAGCTCGGAGCGAGGAATGCCGGCACCTTCGACGTGGGCTGCGCCTGCGCCTCGTTTCCCACCGGCTTCGCCAGTGCCGCCGGCCTGATCGCCGCGAACCCGTCCCTCAAAACCGTCCTGGTCGTCGGCGTCTACCTGATGCACCGGCTGGCCGGGCCGGACGATCCCACGGTCTTCTTCTATGGCGACGGAGCGGGCGCGGCGGTACTGGAGCCCTCCTCCGAGCCCGGCTTCGTGAATGCCGCGTTCCAGGCGGACGGCACCTACGCGGGCTACTGGGGGATCTATTCGGGCGGCACGGCGGAGCCGGCGACCGTGGAGTCGGTCGTGGCCGGCCGGACGACCGTCAAGCTCGTCCAGCGCTACCCCCCCGAGATCAACCACGAAGGCTGGCCGCGCCTGGTGCGCCGGCTCGCCAAGGAAGGGGGATTCGGGCTGGAAGACATCGACTTCCTGATCTTCACCCAGGTGCGCAAGCCGTCGATCGAGCTGGTCATGGCGGACCTCGGGCTTCCCATGGAGCGCACCCACACGATCATGGAGGAATGGGGCTACACCGGCTCGGCCTGTGTGCCCATGGCGCTTCACGACGCGCGCGAGAAGGGGAAGATCAAACCGGGCGACCTCGTGGTCCTGATCGGCTCCGGAGTGGGCTACAACCAGGCCGGCGTCGCATTCCGCATGTAAGGAGAAGGTATGAACAAGGGTTGGCTTCTCTCGGGTCTTCTGCTCGCCGGTCCCGCCGCGGCGCTCACCTACACCGGCGACTCCTTCCAGTTCGCGGGCGGCTTCAATCCCTCGAACGCCTCCTATGGCGGCTTCGGCGGCGGGAGCTGCACCGCCGTGAAGACGCCGATCGTGTTCTTCCACGGCAACGGAGACGAGGCGAAGAACTGGGACTACCCGTCTTCCACCGGCGTGGCCTCGGTCTATGACACGTTCAAGGCCGCGGGCTACAACGACTGCGAGCTCTTCGGCCTGACCTGGCTCTCGTCGGCCGAGCGCGGCGCCCCGGCGGGCAACTATCACAAGCCCGCGAAGGCCGCGATGATCCGCGACTTCATCCAGAGCGTGAAGTCCTACACGGGCAAGAGCCAGGTGGACGTGATCGCCCACTCCATGGGAGCGACGGTGGCCATCCATGGAGTGGACTATGGCAGCCTGTGGGGGAGCGTGCGCAAGTACGTCTCCATCTCCGGAGCGCTGCGCGGGCTCGCCTCCTGTTGGTGGATGGGCTACGCGAACCCCATGGCGCCGACCTGCGGCAGCCAGAACGTCTTCGACTCGAACGTCTTCGGCTTCTATCCCAACACCTACCCGGCCTACAACCCGAAGATGGGAGACGGCGGCTACCGCGACAAGCCGTCGGGGAAGACGACCCAGTTCTACAGCATCCGCGCCGGGTACAACGACCAGATCGTCTGCTCGACCGTGTCCTATTACACCGGCTGCGGGGACACCGCGAAGTTCGACGGCTACACCAACGTCAAGGCGCAGCTCAACGTCGGCCGGGGCTCGACGGCGGCCCAGTACGATTACGACTTCGACGACTGGACCATCTACAACACCGGCGGCGGCGACTCCGACGGGGTGGGGCACTTCCTGTCCAAGAACAACACCGGGGTCATCCAGAAGAACATGATCACGGGGACGTGTACGGGGACGGGGTGTTGCTCTGCGTACGGATATTCGTGTGTGAATTGACGGTGAAATATTTTCGGCCCTCCCGCCACCTTTATTCAGAGGGAGGGCCGTACCGTGGAACACGCCGTCTCCAGCGACTGCCTTCAGCGCTTCGCCGCCGGGGCCGCCACCCGTGAAGAGGGGCGGACCATCGCGCTCCACCTCCTGAAAGGCTGCCCCACCTGCGCGGCGACCCTGCGCAACCTCAACCGCGAAAGAGCTCCCATGGATGCCTACGACCGGTCCCTGGACCGATTCGAGCGTGGTCTCCGTGGCGAGGTCCAGGCTCCGTCCGGCATGCTGACGGTCCTCCGGGCGGTGCTGAAGAAGTCCGAGCACCGGCTGGAGGAGATGCTCACCCGCCGCTAGTGGCCGTTCCGGCCCCGTGTTAGAATTCCCCCCGTCTTCCGATTTAGCTTTGGTGAAACTGGGATGCCTGGACTCCCCATCGCGGCGACTCTGCGCAGAAACACCGGCGAGGTGCTGGAGACGATCTCGCGCGTGCTCGAGCCGTACATCGGCAAGCTGATGGCGCGCACGTCCGCGACGGCTCACTGCAACGATCTCGGCATCCGTGCGGCGGTCGTAGACGGGCAGCAGATCGAGGCGCTGCTCGAAAAGTTGGGGCTGGCGCTGATCATCTTCCTGGGCAAGGAGAAGGCCGCTACCGTGGTGGAGGCGATGCGGAGAGCCATCGAGTCGTTGAGGGAGGCATCTTGAGCCGGGCGCGGTGGACCGGGCGGGCGCTGACGGTCCTGCTCGCCATCATCGCCGCGGTGCTGCTCGCGCGCGCCATTGTGCCGTCGAATCCGGTCTTCGAAGGGGCGCTCTCCCCCCGGGTCATCCTGGGGCTCGGCACTTGGGGCAAGGCCCTCTTCCTGCTCGTGGCGGCGGTGGTCTCGTCCCGGATCGTGAGAAGGTTCGAGCCGGGGACGCCGTCGCGCACCGCCTGGCAATTGCTCTCCGCCGGTCTGGCCGCCATGTTCCTGGGGCAGGCCTGCTTCGTGATCTACCAGTTCGTGATGGGGATCGAGGTGCCGTTCCCCTCGCTGGCGGACGTCTTCTTCCTGGTGTCCTATCCGCTGCTGATCGCGGCGCTGGTCATGTTCCTGCGGGCCTACTCGGCGAGCGGCTTCCCGGTCGGACCGGCCTCGGAGCGGCTCTGGCTGGCGACGGGGGTGGCGCTGTTCTGCGCCGTGGCGGCCTATCCGATCCTCAAGCCCCTGGTGGAAAGGCCGGGAGAGCCGCTCGAGACGCTGCTCAACCTCCTCTACCCGGTCCTGGACTTCCTGCTGCTGATCCCGACGGTGCTGCTGATCCGCATCAGCCTGCGCTTCCGGGGAGGCGCGGTGTGGAAGGTCTGGGTCCGTCTGCTCGGTGGCTTCCTCTTCCTCTGCGCCGCCGACATTCTCTTCGCCTACTACTCCCAGTTCGACTGGGTCGAGCTGACCGACCTCGTGGACGCCACCTACCTCCTCGCCTACGGGCTGCTTTGCCTGGGCGTGCTGTACCAGCGGGATCTGCTGGACTAGGCAATAGAGCTTCTTGTCAGCATTGCTGGGGAAACACCCCCGTATTTCACCACCGATTGACGCAAAACACGGCCCTGTTTATGGATAGCCGTAGCTGGACTACCGGCTCCTTTCGCTGCCCGTCTATCTCGCCGAGAAGCTGCAGGCTCTGGAAAGCGAATGAGTTGAGACGGCGACGTTCCAGCTCACGCTGGGGATCTTCTGATCCAAGCCGGGAGACTCTCCCCCCGCGAGCTTCGACGTGCCCCTCCGTCGGGACTGGCGCTCCCCGCCGACGGCGTTCATCCGAAAAGCTTCCGAGACGCCCCCGAACCACCAGGGGACCGCTACGAGCGGGATTTGCGGCGGGATCAACCGGAAGGGAGACGCTGCGGACCTTCTTGCCAGCGTCGCATCCGGGCTTTGCGACGCTGCGATCGAAGAAGGAGAGGCTCCCTTCCCGATCGGGGACGCCGGCATCCCGGGTTGCAACGCTACGATCCGGAAGGGAGACGCAGCCACTCCGATTGGAGGTGCTCCCATCCCGGTGGGAGAGGTCCCCATCCCGATATGCCACGTGCTCACCTGCAAGTACGAGGCGTCCATCCAGAAGTGCGACCCGCCAATCCAGATGGCGAATACTCCCCTCCAGATTAGGACGATCTCCATCTGGAGGGGAAGGCTCCCCACCCGGATGGCGACGGTCCGCATCCAGGGTTGTGACGCGCCCATCGCGGGTTGCGGTGCTCCCATCCAGGTTGCGACCCGCCCATCGGGATGGCAGCGTCTCCCCCCGAGATCGTAGTGTTGCCCTTCCAGACGGGGTTGACTCTCTCCAGGATGCAAAGCGCCCGAAGCGTGTAGCGAGGTATCCTCGCCGGCTTGAAGAGAATCGCTCTCCGCGTCTGCATCGTCCCTGTCCGGGATCAGGCCGTCGCCGCGCCGGATGGAGGAGGTCCCGATTCGGGTTGGCCGTCCCCTATCGGATCGGCACCCTCTCCTTGCCCAAGGGGAGACGCTCCGAACGCATTGCCGTGAGTCCGCAAGGAGTCGTGGAAGACTCCGGGCGAGATTGCGTCGGCATAACCACTGTCTATCCCCCCACTGTAGAGACGCCCCGTGGGGCGTCTCCTCCGAGCGGAAAGGCCGCCCAACGTGTCACGGCCCTTTCTGGGAGACACATCGGATGAGCCGCTGGCCGGATGTGGTCTCTGGAAGGATGTCACCGCTGCGGAGACGCCCCTCGGGGCGTCTCGACAGTGGGGGGAAGAGCGGGGGTGAGGGCTACGCCGCCGGCCGCAGCTCTTCGCGCTGCGGCCGTAGCCGCTTCAGCAGATCCTTCACCCGCGATACCCCCCGCAGATCGTCGAAGATCGAGTAGAACACCGGCGTCGCCAGCAGCGTCAGCAGCAGCGACAGCGTCTGCCCGCCGATGACCACCACCGCGATCGCGCGGCGTTCCTCGGCTCCCGGGCCGGTGCCGAGGGCCAGGGGGAGCATGCCGGCCACGAGGGCCAGCGTGGTCATGAGGATCGGACGCAGACGGTCGCGGTTGCCCTGGATGATCGCGGCCATGCGGTCCATGCCCGCGGCGCGCAGGTTGTTCATGTGGTCGATCTGCAGGATGGCGTTCTTCTTCACCACCCCGAAGAGCACCAGGATGCCCAGGGCCGAGTAGAGGTTCACCGTGTTGCCCGTGCCCCAGAGCGACAGCAGCGCGAAGGGCACCGCGAGCGGCAGCGAGAGGAGGATGGTCAGCGGGTGAACCAGGCTCTCGAACTGCGAGGCCAGGATCATGTACATGAAGACGACGGACAGGAGCAGCGCCCAGATGAACTCGGTGCGGGTGCGCGCCAGCTCCCGGCCGCGGCCTCCGATCGCCGTCGTGTAGGCAGGCGGCAGGTTCATCTCGTCCACCGCCTGGTAGAGCGCGTCCAGCCGGTCGGAGAGCGCGTAGCCGGGCGCGACTCCGGCGCGGAGGCTCACCTGCCGCTGGCGGTCCAGCCGGTCCACTCGCGACGAGGTCGTGGCTTCCTTGACGGTCACCAGGCTGTCCAGCCGGACGAGCCGGCCGGTCGAGCTGGGCACGTAGAGGCGGGTGATCGCGTCCGGGTCGTTGCGCGTTCCCTGGGTCAGCCGGAGCTGGACGTCGTAGTCGTCGTTGACCTGCGGATCGTGGAAGCGGGAGACCTCCTGGTCGCCGCCGACCATCAGCCGCAGCGCGTTCGCCACGTCCGACATCTGGACCCCCAGGTCCGCGGCGCGGGCGCGGTCGATGTCCACGCGCAGCTCGGGCTTGTCGAGCTTCAGGGTGATGTCCGGGTCGAGGATGCCGCCGAGCTCCTTCGACCTCTCGCGCAGCTCGTTGGCGTAGGCGGCCAGCGCCATCAGGTCGGGTCCGCGCAGGGAGAAGTCGATGTCGTTGTTGCCGCCGCCGATGTTGAAGGCCTGGGTGTTGCGCACCGAGCAGCGCAGGTCGCTGAACTTCGCCAGGCGCTTGCGCACCTCGGTCATCACGTCGCGCTGGCTGTAGTTGCCCTCGAACGCGGACACGGGATCGAGCCGCACGAGCGAGCCCAGGAAGCGGGAGACCGAGAGCTTGCGCTCTTCATGGGGCGCGATGCGGATGTACACGTTGCCCTGGTTGACGCCGCCGAGGAAGCCGCCGCCCGCGTTGGCGAGCACCGTGCGGATCGCGGGGATCTGCTTCAGCTCGCCCTCGATGGCGCGCATGGCGTCGTCCATCGCGGCAAGGTTCGTCCCCTCGGGAGCGTTGACGTTGATCTCGAACTCGGACTCGTCGACGTCGCTCGGGATGTACTCGACCTTGACCAGCTTCGAGAGGGGGAGGGAGGACAGCATCACGAGCACGCAGACCGCCGCGGTCAGCTTCCGGTGGCGCAGCGTCAGCCGCAGCATGCGCTCGTAGAG
This sequence comes from Thermoanaerobaculia bacterium, assembly GCA_036277235.1. Classification (GTDB taxonomy): domain Bacteria; phylum Acidobacteriota; class Thermoanaerobaculia; order Multivoradales; family UBA5704; genus DATMER01. Next base: position 9,023 of record DASUNJ010000630.1, read on the forward strand.
GCGGTCGATGCGGCCGTAGAAGCCGGCGCGGGACTTGGCCTCTCCCGCATGTCCGCCATGTCCCGCGGCGTCCTCGGCGCGCAGCAGCCGGGCGCTCATCATCGGCGTCAGGGTGAAGGAGACCAGCAGCGAGACCAGCACCGCCGCGGCAGCCGTGAGGCCGAACTGGAACAGGAAGCGTCCCGAGATGCTCGACATGAAGGAGACCGGGACGAAGATCACGACCAGCGACAGCGTCGTGGCGAGCACGGGCAGGGCGATTTCAGCGGTAGCCCGCTTCGCCGCCTCGAACGAGCCCACCTTCTTCTCCTCGACCCAGCGGAAGATGTTCTCCAGCACCACGATGGCGTCGTCGATGACCACGCCGACCATGAGCACCAGGGCGAGCATGGTGACGCTGTTGAGGGTGAAGTCGAGGGCCTTCATCATGCCGAACGTCGCGATCACGGAGGTCGGGATGGCCACGGCGGCGATCAGCGTCGTGCGCCAGCTCCGCATGAAGGCGAACACCACCAGGGAGGCCAGGATGCTGCCCAGGATCAGGTGGAGGTTGATCTCGTGGAGGGCGGCGTAGATGTAGCGCGACTGGTCGCGGATGACCTGCATCTCGAGATCGGCCGGGATCTCCTTCTGCACCCGCGCCATCGCCTGCTTGACGCCCTCGATGACCTCGACCGTGTTGGCGCCCGACTGCCGCCGGACCTCCAGGGTCACCGTGGGCACGCCGTTCAAGCGCGCCACCGAGCGCTGCTCCTTGGTTCCGTCCTCCGCGTAGCCAAGGTCGCGGATGCGCACCGGCTGGGCGTTGACGGTCTTCACGACCAGCTCGTCGAAGTCGCGCGCCTCGGTCAGCTTGCCCATGGTGCGCAGTGTCATCTCGCGCGACGTTCCCGTGACGTTGCCGCCCGGCACGTCCGTGTTCTGGCGCACCAGGGCGTCGCGCACGTCGGTGATCGGGATCTGGTACGCCGCCAGGCGCTCGGGGTCCACCCAGACGTTGATGGCGCGCTCCAGGCCGCCCTGGATCTGCACCTCGCCCACTCCCGCCGAGCGCTCGAGCTGGACCTTGACGACCTTGTCCGCGACCTCGGTGAGCTCCTTGAGCGAGCGGTTGCCCGACAGCGCCACGGTCAAAACCGCCGCGGTATCGTTGTTGAACTTGGCGATCACCGGCGGCAGCGCGTCCTCCGGGAGCTGGCGCACGACCGAGGAGACGCGGTCGCGGATGTCCTGCGCCGCCGTGTCGATGTCGCGTTCCAGGGCGAAGGTGACGATCACGAACGAGCTGCCGGCCGAGGAGACCGAGCGCAGCTCCTGGATCCCCTCGACCGTGTTGACCGCCTCCTCGATGCGCTGCGAGACCTCGGTCTCGACCTCCTCGGTGGAGGCGCCGGGCAGGGCCGTGCGCACGGAGACGGTGGGGAGGTCCACCGAGGGGAAACGGTCCACGCCGAGCTGGCCGTAGCTCGCGGCGCCCACGAC
>DASUNJ010000631.1:0-10022 GCA_036277235.1 Thermoanaerobaculia bacterium
AGGAGCCGGGACCGGCTCCTGCTTGGGATCGAGGGCCTCAGCCGGCTTGGCCTCGGTCTTCTCTTCCGTCTGCTCCCCGGTCTTCTCCTCGACCAAGCCCTCTTCCAGGACGATCTCCTCCTCCACTGCTTCCTCCCCCTCCTCCTCGATCGCCTCTTCCTCCCCCTCCTCGTCGGCCGTCTCTTCCTCGGCTTCCTCTTCCTCCGCCTCCACGACCACGATCTCCTCGATCATCTCGAGATCGGTGGCGGCCTCCTCCTCCATCTCCTCCTCGTAGAAGGCCTCCTGCTCCTCGATCGCCTCGATCGGGTCGATCTCGGCGGCATCGGCCGCCAGGGAGTCGGGGAGCTCGGTGGGCTCTTCCAGGTGGGTCAGGAACGAGGGGCCGGTGTCCGGGAGGGTACCGAGGTCCAGGGCGTAGACGTGGCCGATCTCGTGCTCGGTGTAGAGGTCCTCGACGACCGTCTCGGCCTCCTGCCACTCCGAACGGTCGCTGGGGGCGGCGTACTGCGAGTTGCCGGTCCACTCACCCCGCTGGGCGTCGCCGAGCATCAGGGCGTTGAGATAGGCGTTGAGGGTGAGCTGGGCGTTGGCGATGCGCTCGGCCTCGAGCTCCATGCGCCGCAGCTCGGCGAGCGCGGCCGCGTCGTTGCGCTTGCGCGCGATCTCCTGAAGCTCCCGGAGCAGGTCGGCGAAATGCCGCTGCGCCTGCTGGATGCGAAGGAACCGCTCGCGCTCGGCCTCGGTCAGCCCGCGGCCCTTGCGATGGCGGACCGCCTCGCGGCCATATCCTGTGCGCAGGAGCTGGTAGGACTCGGAGAGGATGCGGAGGCCCTCGTTCACGCCGGGGTCCGGCACTCCCGTCCGGGCCCAGACCACGCGCAGCTCGCCGAGCGCGGCGCTGCCGTCCTGCAGGGCGCTGAAGAAGCTGTCGTTGCGCGCCATCATGCCGGCGCGCACGCGCCGCAGCCCGGCATTCATCTTGTCGACGGCGCGCCAGAACGGCTGTTGCTCGGGCTTGGCCCGGTCGAGCCGCCCCTGGGTGGCCTCGGCCGCACGGACGACGTCCCCGAGGCCGGCCTCGGCGAGACGGAGGAGCTGGTGCGCGTCCGTTCTCCGTGGCGATGCCGGCGATGCCGCCGATACTGCCTGGACAGCGCCCAGGGTGAAGAGCAGGGACAGGACGATCGCGGTCAGCAGCGGCTTCTTCATACAGATACCTTCCAGGCTGCTGTTTATACGGAGCGGACAGCCATCGCGTCCAGGGTACTACGAGCCGGGCTATTCGGAGAACTCGAAGATCAGCTCTGTCCACATCCTGCCTGGAATCTCGTCCCGGGTTGCGGGATGGAACGGGGTCTTGCGCGCGGTCTCCAGGGCGACCTCGTCGAAGCCGAGCCCGGAGCCGTCCGCCTCACGGAGCGTGGCCTCGACCACCCGTCCCTCTTCGTCCACGAGCACCCGGACCCGCACGCGCACCACCTTGCCGCTCCCGCGGGCCGCGGCCGGGTAGGAGTAGGCCGGGAAATCCCGCGGCTCGGGCTCCACCACGTTGGGCAGCCCGCGCAGGACGAGATCCCCCTTCCTCATGGGCGGGGCGATCTCCCCGACCGTGACGGCATCCTCCGGAGCGACCTCTCGCAACCTGACTGGCGCGGGAGTAGGGCTCGGGGACGGCTCCGGGACCGCCACGACCGGAGCAGGAGTGGGGCTCTCCATAGGGGGGACAATCGGCACGCTCGCCGGGACCGCCGCCGCGGGAACCTGGACCGGCGGAGGGGGCTCGACCTCCGGGGTCGAGGCGCGGGAGCGCCAGAGGAAAACAGCCGCGACGATCCCGATCAGCAGGAAGGCGGCCACCACCGCGGCCTTCTTCCACCCCGCTCCGGAGCTCTTTTCCTCTTCAACCGGCTCGGGCACCTTCCGCGCGACCGACAGCCAGGTGGCATCGAGGAGCGACTCCTCCTTCCGGGCGCGGTTCGAGGCCAGGGGGAGGGTGTCGTCCAGGTCCATGGACCTCCGGGTCACCTCGGGGACCTTGACCCGATTCGTGGGCACCGGGGTCGAAGTCATCAGGAACTCGCGGTCGAGCTTGTCCTGGGTCGAGCCCGGAGCGGGGAGCGGAATCGGCCGGGTGAACGCCGGGAGCGAAGCCTGGAAGACCTCGTCCAGCTCGCGGCCGGTCAGGGGGAAGCGGTCCTGGAACAGGGTCAGGGCCCAAATGAAGTCCTCGGACGACTCGAAGCGCTCCTCCGGCTTCTTGGACAGGGACCTCAATACCGCGGCCCGCAGCTCGGCGGGCACCCGTCCCCGGGGATCGCTCTCCTCGAAGGCGAGCGGCGGCCGGAGCAGGTGGCCGGCCATGAAGGAGGCCGGATCCTTGCCCGCGATCGGGCACTGCCCCGTGAGCAGCTCGTAGAGGACGACGCCGAACGAGTAGAGGTCGCTGCGGGCATCCAACCCCGCGCCCCCGCTGACCCCGAACTGCTCGGGCGAGGCATAGCGCGGCTTGCCGAGGAAGATGCCGGTGGTGGTGAGCTCCCCGCCGCCTCCTTCGAACGCCTTGGCGATGCCGAGGTCGATCAGCTTGACCTGCGGATGGCCGTCCATGTCGCGGGTGAGCATGAGGTTGTCGGGTGAGACGTCGCGATGGACGAGCTTCTGGCGATGGAGATAGCCGAGGGCCTTGAGCGACTGGCGGGCGATCTCCAGGGTCAGGGGGATCGGCGGCGGGCCGCCGGTGTGGAGGATCTCCAGGAGGTTGAGCCCGTCGATGAACTCCATGACGATGAAGGCGTTGCCGTCGTCGGCGATGGCGAAATCGTGCAGGGCGGCGATGTTGGGGTGGCGCAGGCGGTTGGCGACGCGGGCCTCGCGCAGGAAGCGCTCGCCGTTCTCGCCGGTGGGCTCCATGTGGGAGCGGATGACCTTGACGACGCGCACCTCGTCCAGAAGGCGGTGGCGGACCTTGTAGATGGCCCCCATGCCGCCCTCCTTGATCTTCTCAAGGATCTCGTACTTGCCTTCGATGTGCTCGCGGAGCAAAGCCACGGTGTCCCCTTCCCCGGGGTGTCGGGCGTTCCGGATCTATTGGGCGAACGAGGCCTATAGAATATTACCGTCCGCGTCCGGGGACAAGCGCCTACAATACCCTCCCCATGCCCCTGCACTCCTTCCGCCTGCTCCTCCACCAGCCTGCTGTTCGCAACCTGATCGCCGCGGCGGACTCCGTGGCGGACGCTGTCGAGCTCCATCTGGTCGGTGGCGTCCTCCGCGACCGGGCCCTCGGGCTGCCGGTCCACGACTTCGACGCCGTCGTCTCCGGACGCGGCCGGGAGATCTCCGAGCGCCTCGCCGAGATCCTGCCCGCCCGGCTCGTCCTCCTCGGCGGCAAGGAGTTCGCCGCCTACCGTCTGGTCGGGGAGGACGTGGTCGTGGACGTCTGGGACCGCGCCGGCACTTCCCTCCACCAGGATCTCGCCCGCCGCGACTTCACCGTCAACTCGTTCGCCTTCGACCTGCGGACGCAGGAAGTCTCCGACCCCTTCAACGGCCTCGGCGACCTCGGAAGGCGGACCCTGCGCGCCACCACGAGCGAGAGCTTCTCGGGCGATCCCCTGCGGGTGCTCCGCCTGCCGCGCCTTCTGCTGCGGCTGCCCGGCTTCACGGCCGAGCCGGACACCCTCCTCCTGGCGCGGCGGTCGGCGGCGGGGCTGTCCGAGGTCGCGGCCGAGCGGGTGCGCGACGAGCTGAGCCTTCTCTTCGGAGATCCGGACGCGGCGCGCGGCCTGACCCTCCTCATGGAGCTCGACCTCTACCCCGGCCTCTGGCTCGGACGGCCCGGCGAGCCCGGCCGCCCCGGCCTCGCGCTCGCCGAGGTGGGAGCCCTCCCCGAAGCGATCCGCGAGCTCCGCGACCGAGCGCCGCACGTCGCCGCGCAAGTGGATGGCCGGATCGCCAACATGGCCTCGCTCTTCGCGAACCTGCCGGAGCCATCACTGGAAAGATTCCGCGACGCCGGCTATCTCACCCGCTCGACGGCAGCGGACGTCTCCCGCCTGCTGGAGCTGCCCGGTCTCCCCGAGGACGAGATCGCCCGCCGCCGCTTCCTCCATCGGACGGGAACGCTCTGGGCCACGGCTGCCGCCTTCCTCTCCACCCGCGCCGCCGCGCACGGGCGACCATGGCGGCCCGCCCTCGCTCCCCTGGTCGATCTCGCGAGGAGGGAGGGCGCCACGCTGATTGACCCGCCACGCCTCCTCGGAGGAGCGGAGGTACAGGAGATCCTAGGGATTCCGCCAAGCAGAGATGTGGGACGCGCCCTTGAAGCGGTGCTCGAGGCGCAGGTTGATGGGAGGGTGCGTACCAGAGAAGAGGCCGTGGCGTTGCTGAGAGCTCTCCCGGATTCCTAGCGGAAGATCCCCGTCTTGCGCTCGCCGGCTGAGGTGTCGCCACCGCCGCCGCCCATGATCTTCTGGTTGAGCTCCTTGATGCGCTCCATGAGCTTGTCGATCTTCTCCTGGGCTTCCTGGCGGAGGCGGTTGTAGTCGCCGCGCAGGCGCTCGCGCTCCTGGGCCATCTCCTGGAGGCGGGCCTTGACCTCCTCCATCTGCTCGTCGCGCTGCCGGATGGCGACGTGGAGGCCGGCGATCTGCTCCTCCTTCTCCTCCAGGCGGATGCGGGTCTTCTCTTCCTGCTCCTCGAACAGCCGCTTGAACTGCTGGAGCTCGACGATGGCGGCGAAGTCGGACGTCGTGGGCATATCGCCTTCCTTCTCCTCGATGTTGGGGAACATCCTGCGGAGCTTCAGGGACAGGTCTTCGGGATCGGACGACTGGCGCATGGCCTCGGCGTACGAGATCGTCCCGTGGGCCAGGAGCGCCAGCAGCGACTGGTTCATCGACTGCATCCGGTAGTAGGTGACCGAGGACTCCACCTCCTCGTGGAGGCCGCTGGTCTCCCCCTTCTCGATCATGTTGGAGATCTTCGGGGAGGCCCGCATGATCTCCAGCGCGGCGACGAGGCCGGGACGGTCCTGGCGCTCCACCAGCTTCATGGTGACCACGCCCTTGAGCACCTGGGCGAGCTGCGTGCGGATCTGCCCCTGCTGCTCGGACGGGAACGCGTCGAGGATGCGGTCGACGGTCTGGGGCGCGCTGTTGGTGTGCAGGGTCGAGAAGACGAGGTGCCCGGTCTCGGCCGCGGTGATCACGGTCGAGATGGTCTCCAGGTCGCGCATCTCGCCCACCATGATCACGTCGGGGTCCTGGCGCATGGCGTTGCGCAGGGCCTCGGCGAAGCTGGTGGTGTCGGTCCCCACCTCGCGCTGGGAGATCGAGGCCACGTCGTCCGTGAACAGGAACTCCATCGGGTCTTCGATGGTGATCACGTGTACCGGCCGGCGCAGGGAGATGTAGCGGATCAGCGCCGCGAGCGTCGTGGACTTGCCGCTGCCGGTCGGGCCGGTGATCAGGACCAGGCCCATGGGCATGTCCGCGAATTCGAGCAGCACGGGCGGCAGCTCGAGGTCGTCGATGCTCTTGATCTGGTACGGGATGCGGCGGAACGACGCGGCGATGGTGCCGCGCTGCATGTAGATGTTGCCGCGGAACCGGGCGAGGCCGCGCACGCCGTAGCCGATGTCCACCGAGAGCTTCTCCTCCAGCTTCGCCTTCTGGCGCGGCGTGAGGATGGCCTGGAGCATCTCGTTCAGGTCCTCGGGCTTGAGCGGCTCGGACTCCAGGGGCATGAGCCTGCCCGTGATGCGCAGCAGGGGCGGGCGGGTCGGCTTCAGGTGAAGGTCCGACGCACCTTTATCGGTCATGAACTTCAGCAGCCGGTCGAGATCCATAAATTGCCCTTGATCGGGGCGTTGATCTTAATACAAAAGCTAGGGAGTGAGGTCCAACGACTGCGGAATGACCCCTTCGAGCTCCAGAAGCCTGCGCTTCATCTCCAATCCGCCGGCGTAGCCGGTGAGGGAGCCGTTGGCGCCGATCACCCGGTGGCAGGGGATGATCACGCCGATGGGGTTGTCGTGGTTGGCCATGCCCACGGCCCGGGCGGCCTCGGGCCGGCCGATGATGCGGGCCTGCTGGCCATAGGAGCGGGTCTCGCCGTAAGGGATCGCCTGCAGGGCCTGCCAGCAGAGGCGCTGGAACTCGGTCCCCCGGGGATCGAGGGGCAGGTCGAAGTCGCGGCGCCGGCCGGCCAGGTACTCGTCGAGTTGGCGCCGGACCTCGGGAAGAGGGGGAGCTTCGGGGTCGTGGACCGCGCCCGGCCACCAGCGCGCCCGCGACCGCTCGGCTCCCTCGCGGTCCGGAGTGTGGCCGAGCCAGGCCAGCTTGCCGTCGCGGGCGACAGCCAGGACCCAGCCCAGAGCGTCCTGGAAGAGGTCGAATGCCGCAGTCATCGCGGTCGGCATCAATACTTCCGCATCAGGCCGACGACCACCCCCTGGACGCGGACGTCCCGGGCCGGCACCCGGATCGGCGGCATGGTCGGATTGGCCGGCTGCAGGCGGACGACGTTGCCCTCGGGGTAGAAACGCTTGAGGGTGGCATCGTCGCCGATCAGCGCCACGACCATCTCGCCGGGATCGGCCTGGTCGCGCCGGAGCACGATGACGAAGTCGCCGTCGTGGATCCCCTCGTCGATCATGGACTCGCCCACGACCCTCAGGACGTAGTGGTCGCCGCCGCGGTGGCTCAGGAGATGCCCCGGCACGGCCACGCGATCGTTCCCGGACAGCGCCTCGATGGGGCGGCCGGCCGCGATCTGCCCGAAGAAGGGAAGGTCCCTGTCGCTGCCTTCGCCGCCGGGGATGGCGCGGATCAGCTCGATGCCGCGCTTCTGGTTCCAGTCCCGGCGCAGGAAGCCCTTCTCCTGCAACAGCTTCAGGTGCTTGTACGCGGTGCCGTAGGAGGAGAACCCGAACTTTTCGCAGATCTCCCGGTGCGTAGGAGCGATACCGCGCTCCCGACGGTACTCCTGAATGAACTCGAGGATTTCCTTCTGACGTTCGGTCAGGTAGCTCATGGACGCAAGTATAGGCGGTAACTCGGCGTAGCGCAAGGCGGGCGTAAGCTTCACGCTCCCGCGAGCATCCGTTCCCTCCAGGCGATCTCTTCGTGGATCTGCGGCAGGAGCTGCGGCGGGGCCGCGATCAGACGGGTGAGCTTCGGCTTCGGACGGTTGAAACGGTCCTCGTCCGGCCCACCCGGCACCACGACTCCCCCGGCCGCGCGGACCAGGGCCACTCCTGCCGCCACGTCCCACTCGTGCTTGGGGGTGAGGGTCCAGGTGGCGTCCACCAGGCCCGCGGCCACCAGCCCGAGCTTGTAGGCCACGGAGCCGGTGGGCCGCATCTCGAAGGCGCCGTCGCGGTAGCCCTGCCATTCTCCCCGCTTCACCTCGCTGCGGCTCGCGACGACCGTGGCCCCCTCCAGCCGCTCCCGGGCGCTCACCTGCGCCGGCTGGCCGTTGAGGGTCACGCCCAGCCCCTTCGCTCCCAGGATCAGCTCCCCGGTCGCGGGGTTGCAGATGCCCCCGGCGACCGGCTCGCCGTCCACCACGAGGCCGACCGAGACCGACCACTCGGGGATGCCCTCCACGAACTCGCGCGTGCCGTCGAGGGGGTCGACCACCCAGACCCGCCGCCGGTCCAGGCGCGACAGGTCGTCCGTGGTCTCCTCGGAGAGCCAGCCCTCCCCCGGGCGCGGCAGCAGGCGGCGGAGGAGCGCATCCACCTGGGTGTCGGCTTCCGTGACCGGATCGTCGCCCGACTTGCGCCGGGCGGCCACGTCGCCGGGGGTGAAACGCCGCAGGACGGCCAGGGCCTCCTGCAGCGCCTCTCCGATACGCTCCAGGTCCTCCCTCACCCGACGTAGCCTTCCTTCTCCAGGAAGAGCAGGATCTCCTGCGCCGCTTCCTCCGGAGAGAGCGTCGCCGTATCGATCACCACGTCGGCGTCCTGCGGCTCTTCATAGGGGTCGGAGATGCCGGTGAACTCCTTGAGGATGCCGGCGCGGGCTTTGGCATATAGGCCCTTGCGGTCGCGCTCCTCGCAGACCTCGATCGACGTGGCCACGTGTACGAGCACGAAGCCGCCGCCGGGCTCGACCATGCCCCGCACTTCCTTGCGCACGGCGTCGTAGGGGGCGATCGGGGCGCAGATCGCGATGCCGCCGTTCTTGGTGATCTCCGCCGCCACGAAGCCGATGCGCCGGATGTTGATGTCGCGGTGCTCCTTGGAGAAGTTGAGCTCCGAGGACAGGTTCTTGCGCACGATGTCGCCGTCGAGCACGGTCACCGGCCGGCCGCCGGTCTCCATGAACTTGACCAGCAGGGCGTTGGCGATCGTCGACTTGCCCGATCCCGAGAGCCCGGTCAGGAAGACCGTGAAGCCCTGCTTGTGGCGCGGCGGATGGGTGCGGCGCAGCTCCTCGGCGACCTCGGGAAAGGTGAACCAGGCCGGGATCTCGCGCCCCTCGGCCAGGCGCCGGCGCAGCTCCGTGCCCGAGATGTCGAGCGTGCGCGCGCCCTCCGGCACCTCGTCCTGCGGCAGGTAGGTGTCCAGGTCCTCGACGTAGGTGACCATCTTGAACGGCACCATCTTCACGCCCAGCTCCTCCTCGTGCTCGCGCAATGTCTCCTGCGCGTCGTAGGGGCCGTAGAAGGGCGTTCCCTGCGAGTCGTTGCCCGGACCGGCGTGGTCGCGGCCGACGATGAAGTGGGTGCAGCCGTAGTTCTTGCGGATGATGGCGTGGAACAGCGCCTCGCGCGGACCGGCCATGCGCATGGCGAGCGGCAGCAGCGACAGCCGGGCCGTGTGCTGCGGGAAGCGGTTGGCCACCGCCTGGTAGCAGCGCACCCGGGTGTAGTGGTCGAGGTCGCCGGGCTTGGTCATGCCGACGGTCGGATGGATCAGCAGGTTGGCCTGCGACTCCTTGGCCGCCCGCAGGGCGAGCTCGCAGTGCGCCCGGTGCATGGGGTTGCGGGTCTGGAACGCCACGATGTGGCGCCAGCCCTGGCGGGAGAACTCGGCGCGCAGCTCGGCCGGCGTATGGCGCAGCGCCCGGAAGTCGTAGTGGGTCGGGAGCTGGATGCCCTCCAGCCGGCCGCCCGCCGCCACCGGGTTCGAGCGCTGGAGCTGAGCGACGCCCGGGTGCTTCGGGTCGAGCGTGCCGAAGGTCGCGGAGGCGCTCGCCTCGCGGTCGAGGTCCCACAGCTCTTCGACGAGGAAGGCCGCCAGCATGACGCCCTCGGGGTCGCGCAGGGCCAGGACGCTCGGTGTTGAGCGATGGGCACGCAGCTTGTCCGCGAGCTCGCGCGGAAGATCGAGCAGGATCGGGATCGGCCACAGGGTGCCGTCGGCGAGGCGCATGTCCGCGCAGACGGAGTCGTGGTCGGCCTTGCCCATGAAGCCGGTCAGCGGCGAGAAGCCGCCGTTCAGGAGCAGCTCGAGGTCGCAGAACTGGCGCGGGGTGAGATCCCAGGAGATCCAGTCGCGGGAGGCCGACTTGAGCTCGGCGGCGCGCTCGGGCTCGGCCAGCAGGTTCACCAGCTCCCCGCCATGGGGAGCGATCAGATGGCCTTGGCCCTCCGGGCGGTCCCGGTCGGACGGAGGCGTCGGAAAGGCAGAGATACGTGTCATTTATGGTCCCTTGTAGTCGATGAATGGAGGGAGGCCGGCCAGGACGGACCACGGGCCGGCCGCAGTGGCCCCGGTGTCTGGCTTCAAGCCATACAAGAACGGGGCCAGTTAGTAAGGTGCTCGCTACGGCCGGGAAGGGGACGGCTCGGGATCGTCGGTGATCACGACGCCGATGATGCCGGCGGTCGCGAGGGCGGTGGGCGGGAGCCAGGCGAGCCCGCAGGGGCCGCACTCTTCGTCCGACCGGCGGATGCCCTGGTGGTCGATCCGGATCTTGAGGCCCGGGCACTGGAAGCCGATGACCTTCTTGCGGTACTGGTTGGGCGTGGTCTCCCCCACGATCATGTTCTCGGCGACCCCCTGTTCC
>DASUNJ010000632.1:0-7450 GCA_036277235.1 Thermoanaerobaculia bacterium
AGCCAGGTGGTCGCGCACGAGCTGGTTGACGGTCGTGCCACGTTCGAGCGCCAACCTGCGCGCACGTTCGAGCACCTCGTCCTCGATCGCCAGGGTCAGATTCCGCATGGATCTCCTCCACAGGATCAGTGTAGCGCGTACCCTGCGTTGACCTTACCACCCTGGCAGCGACCCGCCGTAGACACACTACCGGGCGGGTGAATCGGCAGAATCGGGCTCCGGGGCTCGCACCTCGCTCGCGCGTGAAGTGGTAGGGGAACTCCTTCCCGGTCTCCCCCCGGAGCCCGACTGCCTCCCTCCCCCACGACGGGAGAGGGCACACGGCTTCCCTGGAGACCAGGTCCCCGGAGCTTCCCCCAATTGGGGCTGCCGCCGCCCCACTTGAGGGGAAGGCTCCCCTTCTTGGGGGAACGGCTCCCCCGTCTGGGGGAATCGTCGCCCCTCGTGTGCGAGGCACTCAAATGTGTGTGGCTAGCTGTAGATCTCGGCCCCGGCCTGCAGGAACTCCTCGGACTTCTCCCGCATCCCCTTCGCGAGCGCCTCCGCCTCCTCCAGCTCCTGCTGCGCGGCGTACTCGCGCACCTCCTCGGTGATCTTCATCGAGCAGAAGTGCGGTCCGCACATGGAACAGAAGTGCGCGACCTTCGCGGACTCCTGCGGGAGCGTCTCGTCGTGGTACGCGCGCGCCGTCTCGGGATCGAGCCCGAGGTTGAACTGGTCTTCCCAGCGGAATTCGAAGCGCGCCTTGGAGAGCGCGTCGTCGCGGACCTGCGCGCCGGGATGCCCCTTGGCCAGGTCGGCAGCGTGCGCCGCGATGCGGTAGGCGATCACCCCCTGGCGCACGTCGTCGCGGTCGGGCAGTCCCAGGTGCTCCTTCGGGGTCACGTAGCAGAGCATGGCGCAGCCGTACCAGCCGATCATGGCGGCGCCGATCGCCGAGGTGATGTGGTCGTAGCCGGGCGCGATGTCGGTCGTCAGGGGGCCGAGGGTGTAGAACGGGGCCTCGCCGCAGGATTCGAGCTGCTTCTCCATGTTCACCTTGATCAGGTGCATGGGGATGTGGCCCGGCCCTTCGATCATCACCTGGACGTCGTGCTTCCAGGCGACCTTGGTCAGCTCGCCCAGGGCCTCCAGCTCCGCGAACTGGGCGGCGTCGTTGGCGTCCGCGATCGAGCCGGGGCGCAGGCCGTCGCCGAGGCTGAAGGCCACGTCGTAGGCCTTCATGATCTCGCAGATCTCCTCGAAGTGCTCCCAGGTGAAGTTCTCGCGGTGGTGGGCCAGGCACCACTTGGCGTGGATCGAGCCGCCGCGCGAGACGATGCCGGTCACCCGCCTGGCGGTGAGCGGGATGTAGGGCAGCCGCACCCCGGCGTGGATGGTGAAGTAGTCGACCCCCTGCTCCGCCTGCTCGATGAGGGTGTCGCGGAAGATCGCCCAGGTCAGGTCCTCGGCCTTGCCGCCTACTTTCTCCAGCGCCTGGTAGATGGGCACCGTGCCGATCGGCACGGGCGAGTTGCGCAGGATCCACTCCCGGGTCTCGTGGATGTTCTTGCCCGTGGAGAGGTCCATGACCGTGTCCGCCCCCCAGCGGATGGCCCAGACCATCTTCTCCACCTCTTCCTCGATCGAGGAGGTGACCGCCGAGTTGCCGATGTTGGCGTTGATCTTCACCAGGAAGTTGCGGCCGATGATCATCGGCTCGCTCTCCGGATGGTTGATGTTGGACGGGATGATCGCCCGGCCGCGGGCCACCTCGTCGCGGACGAATTCCGGCGTCATCCGCTCCCGGATGGCGATGAACTCCATCTCCGGCGTCACGATCCCCTTGCGCGCATAGTGCATCTGGGTGACGTTCCCCCCCGGCTTGGCGCGGAGCGGCCGGCGGACGTTCGGAAAACGGATCGGGGTCAGCACGGGATCGGCCGCGCGGCGGCGGCCGTACTCGGAGGAGACCGCCGGCAGCTCCTCCACGTCTCCGCGGCCGAGGATCCACTCCCGCCGCAGCGGCGCCAGCCCCTTGTACACGTCGATCTCCGCGCCCGGATCGGTGTACGGCCCAGAGGTGTCGTAGACCGTGACGGGCGGGTTCTCGACGGCTTGTCCCCCTCGGATGGGGGTGGGTGAAAGGCGGATCTCGCGCATGGGGACGCGGACGCCGGGGTGCTCGCCCTCGACGTGGATCTTGGTGGAGTTGGGGAACGGTTCGGTCGTGAGGATCATCGTGCGCTTGCCTCCGCTGGCATTACCCAGATCAGGTCGTGAGGGTCGTCCCCGAGCGGGACTCTCAGCCTTGCGGCCCCCCTAGCGTGCGCCGTGATCCTATCGCATTCAGGCAATGGAACCTTGACCATGGGCGAGGCGCGCTTTACAAAGCCCTTCTTCGATATCTGGGACCTAACCACGTAGAAACACCCGGTTCGCCGGGGATTCCTCTGGCACGAAACCTGCTCCATCTCTGCCAGCGCATCATCTCTTTCGCGCGTGTGGAGAACATCGTCTGACTGGCTCCCGAGTTCTGGTCGTCGCGCCCGAGCCGTTCTACGAGGATCGTGGGACTCCGATCGCCGTGTGCCAGCTTCTCAAGGCGCTGTCGCAGCTCTCCTACGAGGTGGACCTGCTGACCTACCCGATGGGGCGCGACGTGGAGATCCCCGGGGTGCGCTGCCTGCGGACCGCGAACCCGCTCGGTATTCGCCGGGTGCCCATCGGCTTCTCCCTGCGCAAGGTGATGTTCGACGTGCTGCTCCTGCCCGAGCTGGCCCGGCGGCTGGCGACCCGGCAGTACGCGTGCGTACACGCCGTGGAGGAAGCCGCCTTCCTAGCGGTGCTCCTCGGCCGGCATTTCGACGTGCCGGTCATCTACGACATGCAGTCGAGCCTCCCCGAGCAGCTCGCAAAGCACAGGGCCTTCCGTCTTCCCTTCATGCAGGCCGCGCTGCGCAGGTGCGAGCGCTGGCTGCTGCGCCGCGCGGATTCCGTGGTGAGCAGCTCGGGCCTCGCCCGCCTGGTCCGCGAGCAGGTCCCCAAGGCGCGGCTGCGGGAGTGGGAGTATTCCTCTCCCCTGCCGCTCGCCGGTCCGGCGGAAGCGGAAGCCCTGCGCGCCGATCTGGGGATCGGACCCATGCGGCCGGTGGTGCTCTACTCCGGCACGTTCGAGTCCTACCAGGGGTTGCCCGAGCTGATGGCCGCGATCCCGCACGTGCTGGCCGAGGTGCCCGAGGCGACCTTCGTGCTGGTGGGCGCCACGGAGCCGTCGGGCGGGGGCGGCACCGCGGTCGAGCGCGGGCACGCCGCCCTGGTGCGCGCCGGGTCGCTGCGGGTGGTGAAGCGCCAGCCCCGCGAGCGCATCCCCGCCTACCTCGCCATGGCCGGCGTGGTGGTCTCCCCGCGGGCCTACGGCGACAACCTGCCGCTCAAGGTCTTCGATTACATGGCCGCGGGCAAGCCGATCGTGGCGACCGACATCCCGGCGCACCGCTCCGTCCTGACCGAGGAGCGCGCCCTGCTGACCGGCACCTGGTCGCCCGATCTCGCCCGCGGCATCGTCCGCCTGCTCCGCGACCGCGATCTCGCCACGCGCCTGGGCGCCGCCGCCCAGGCCCACTCCAAGGAGCGGTTCGGGTGGTTCTCGTTCGTCCGCTCGGTCAGCGAGCTCTACCGCGAGGTCGACGGTGCCCGCGCCGCCTGATGAAATCGCCGTCGTCCTGGTGACCCACAACGACCGCGCGCGGCTGCTCGATGCGCTCGTGTCGGTACGCAACGCGGAGGTCGTGGTGGTCGACAACGCCTCGACCGACGGCACGGCGGAGGTGGTGAGGCGGGCCTTCCCCGAGGTCCGGCTCCTGGAGAGCCCGAACGACGGCTACGGCGCCGCGGCCAACCGCGGCATCGCGGCCTGCTCCGCGCCCTTCGTCTTGCTGCTCAACAGCGACGTCGTGGTGCGGCCCGGCGCCCTGCGCGCTCTCGCGGGCTACCTGGCATCCCACCCCCGCGCCGGCCTCGCCGGTCCGCGGCTGGAAAACCCCGACGGCACGCTCCAGCGCTCCTGTTTCGATTTCCTGGGCACGGCGCGGCTGGCGATCGAGAAGACCGCGCTCGGACGCATGTTGGGGGGGTGGTCGGTCCATTACGGCCCCTACGACCGGCCGCGGACATCGCCCTGGGTGCTCGGCGCCGCGCTGGCGATCCGGCGCGAGGCGTTCGAGGCGGTCGGCGGTTTCGATCCCGCTTTCTTCCTCTACGGCGAGGAGGTGGACCTCTGTTACCGCCTGTGGCAGGCGGGCTGGGAGATCCACTACACGCCGTCCGCGGCCGTCATGCACGTCGGCGGCTCGAGCACGGCGGCGCGGTCGAGGTTCGAGGTGCAGCGGGTCGAGAGCGCCCGCCTCTTCTACCGCAAGCACTACCCCCCTCTGCGCGCCGCGATCCTGGACGGCTTGATCCGGACGGCCATGCGGCTGCGCTGGCTCCGCGACTCGCTGCGCCTCCGGCTGGTGCGGGACGACCGGCGCCGGAGCCGGCTCGCCCAGGACCTGGCCGTCTGGCGTGGAGTGCTCAAGACAGACTGACCATGGAGATCGCGGCGGTCGTCGTCAACTACAACACCCGCGACCTCCTGCGCTCCTGCCTGGAGTCGATCCGCGGCGAGGGCCTCCTGGAAGTGGTCGTGGTGGACAACGCCTCCACGGATGGCAGCCCCGAGATGGTCCGATCCGAGTTCCCCGAGGTGCGCCTGATCGCCAACCGGCACAATCCCGGCTACGGCGGCGGCGCCAACCAGGGCATCGCGGCCTGCCGCGCCCCCTGCGTCCTGCTGCTCAACAGCGACACACTTCTGCAATCGGGAGCTGCACCGCAGCTCGCCGCCTGGCTCGACCGTCATCCACGCGCGGCCATCGCCGGCCCCCGCCTGCTCAATCCGGACGGCACGCTGCAATCCTCCTGCTTCCCCTATCTCACGCCCTTCAACGTGCTGGTGCTCAACACCTGGCTCAACCGGCTCGCGCGCCTGCTGCCGCGCTTCCGGCCGACCTGGCGCGGCACGCCTTCGCGCACCGGGCACTGGGTCAAGGGCGCGGCGCTGGCGATCCGGCGCGAGGCGTTCGCGGCCGTCGGCGGCTTCGACGAGAGCTATTTCATGTACGCCGAGGAGTTGGACCTCTGTCACCGACTGCACGGCGCCGGCTGGGAGATTCACTACACGCCGGAGGCGACGGTCGTGCACGTCGAGGGGGCGAGCACCGAGCAGGACCGCCACGCCATGGCCGAGCGGCTCTTCGTCAGCCTGGAGCAGTTTTACCGCCAGCACTACCCCGAGCGGCTGCCCCGGCTGCGCCGGGTGGTGAAGGCCGTGATGTTGGAGCGGATCGCCCGAGACAAGTGGAAGTCCTGGCGCTATCCCGAGCGGCGGGAGCGGCTCGCGGGCGATGTCGAGGTCTGGCGGCGGATGTTGCGCAGGGAGGGTCCTTTAAGCCCTTTGGGTCCTTTTGGTCCTTCAAGGACCGACTGGCGATTTCTGCTGCCTTTACGAACGTTCCGCCACCTGGTGCTGCTGGGTGGGTCTCCGGAGATGGCGGAGCAGCTTCGGGGAATCGCCGAGCGGGTGAGCGAGACCTTGGAGGAGCAGGCTGATGCGGTTGCCGTGCTGCAAGGGGCGAATGTCTCCCCCGCCGAGGCGGCGCGCTGCCTGGCTCCGGGCGGGTGGCTCTATTGGGAATCCGACGAGCGCCGGTCGCTGCGCTCTCCCTGGGCGGTGCCCGGCCGGGCCATCGCCCGGCTGCGCGCCTGTGGGCTGAACGTAGCCGGCGTCTGGGCCGTGTGGCCGAGCTTCGAGCGGCACGAGGCCTATGTGCCGACTCCAGCCCTCGGCTGGTTCGGCCGCACGCACTACCCTACCCGGACGCTCAGGGAACGGGCGATAGGGACGGCTATGCCTGCGCTGAGCGGCGCCCTCATGACCCGGTTCTTCGCGATTACGGCCGTGGCCGGTCCGGCCGAGGAAGTGCCGCGGCCGGTGCTCCTCACGCACGGAGTCGAGAGGGTGATCCTTCTCTCCTTCCCGCCTGACAAGGTGATCAAGGTGCCACGCGATCCGGCCTTCAACGAGAAGACGGTGCGGGAGCAGGAAACGCTGGTTCAGATCCGAAGTCTTCTGGATGCAGGGACCGCGCGCGCCCTCCCCGAGCCGCGGGGAACGGAGCGCTACGGCGAGGTCGTGGCGAGCGTCGAGAGCTACGCGCCGGGACGCTCGATGGTGCTCACCGGCGGAAGGGAGAGCGACCTGCACTTGGCCGCCGAGTGGCTGACCCGGTTCCATCTCCAGACCACCCTCCACCGTGAGCCCTGGGACGGCCGGGAGGTCGCCGAGTCCTTCGCAGCCTGGATCGATCACATGGGGGCCACTCCGGCCGAGGAGAAGCTCTTCGATCTCGCCCTCGCCCGATCCCAGGAGCTGCGAGGCCTGCCCTTTCCAATCGTCTGGCGCCATCGGGACTTCACTCCCTGGAACCTGCTGAGGGACTGGGGGGGACGCCTGAGCGTCCTGGATTGGGAAGGAGCGCAGCCCGGTCTTGCCCTCTGCGACCTCCTCCACTTCGTCAGCCACTGGGACGAGCTGGCCGCCCAAGCCGCGACTCCAGAGGCAAGGCTCCGCGCGTTTTCCCTGGGAGCGCCGGCATCTTGCCGGCAGGTAACCCGATACTGCGACCGGCTCGGCATCGACACCCGCTTCATCCCCCTGCTGCGGGTCTACACCCGGGTCGAGATCGCTCTCCGCAATCCAGGCCGCACCTTCGACGCCGAGTACGTATCCGCGCTCGCCGAGCGTGTCCCGGAGGAGCTTCGCCGTGCCGCCTGAGCGCCGGCTGCTCTTCCTCGCGCCCTATCCACCGCGAAAGGACGCCCTGCACGGAGGCGCGAGGGCCATGGCGCACCTGATCGGCGGCCTGGCAGCGCGGCACCGGGTGGCGCTTCTCTGCCTATGCGGCGAGGACGAGGCCGGGATCGACCCCGAGCTGCGCGAGCGCTGCGAGATCGCCGAAGAGCTGCCGCGGCGAGGCCGGCGCCGGTCGAAGAACCTGCGCGAGCGGGTGGGCAAGCACCTGCGGACGGCCGAGTCCCTGCTCGCCTTCCGGCCCAAGTGGGCGACCTGGTGCGCCCTGCCCGCCTTCGAGGAGCGCCTGCGCGCCCTAGACGCCGGCTGGCGGCCCGAAGTGGTGCAGGCCGAATACCACGTGATGGGCCAGTATCTCGCTTGTGTTCGATCGCGGCGCGTCCTCAACCAGCACGAGCCCGGCGCGCACGCCGCGCGGGAGCGCTGGCGCTCAGGCGATCACAACCTTCGCAGCTATCTGGAGATGCGCGCCTGGGAGCGCTACGAGCGCGCCGTGGCGCGGCGGGCCGATGCCGTGGTGGTGCTCACGGTGCGCGACCGCGAGGCCATGCTCCCCTA
>DASUNJ010000633.1:0-3378 GCA_036277235.1 Thermoanaerobaculia bacterium
CGAGCGGGGGAGTCTACGCCTCGGCCATGGCGGAGCCTCCCTGCGGATCGTGGGGCCGAGCGGCAGCGTGGAGCACGCTCGCAGCTTCCTGCCGGGAAGCGGGTACTCGCCGGTGTCCGCGCTCGTGCTGCGCAAGGCGGATGGCACGGGTCTTTTCATTTTTCCCGCTGGAGATGCGACGGCCGCGGCGGTCTCTCATCGCCTGCGTTGGACCTACCATCGTGTCCCAGAGACGGGCAGGCCGTTCAGCCAGGCGGGGGACCGCAGCGTCGAGCGGGTGGCGATCGACCTTCCCTGACGACCGCTATAATCCTCCTGCGCGTCTTTCCCAAGGAATAAACCGGCCCCGGCGCCGCTTGAAATCGTAGATCTGAACGTGGAAGGAGAGTTCCCGTGTCGCTGACGAGCTGGATTCGCAACCTGTTCTCCCGTCCCGAGCCCCCGAAGGCGGTCGCGCTTGGCCGCAACGACCTCTGCTGGTGCGGAAGCGGGAAGAAGTACAAGAAGTGCCATCTGCCCAAGGACGAGGCCAACCAGCGCGAGGCCAACTACGCCGCACTGGTTGCTGCCCGCACCCGCAAGGCCGGCGGCGGCATCGTCCCCGGCGGTACGAACAAGAAGGCCTCGGCGCGTCCGCCCGAGAACGAGGCCGCCACCAACGCCAACCGCCGGTAGAACCGGCATCCCCCTCGCCGCGGGGAGGCTTGACAGCCTCCCCGCCTCCGTCTAGCATCCGAAAAATACCGAACGCTCGTTCTGTATTAGGACGGAAGGGCAGGTAAGGCATGGCGAGGCGGCGCACGCAGGCATCCAAGTCCGAAGCTTCCACCCAGAAGGTGCTCAAGGCCGCGCTGTCCCTGTTCTCGCGGCAGGGCTACCGCGCCACGTCCATGCGCCAGCTCGCCCGGCGGTCCGGCCTTTCCGTGGGCAACCTCTACCATCACTTCGGCAAGAAGGAGCAGATCTTCCAGCGCCTGATCGACCGGTACTGGGACGTGCTCCTCGATCCCGACCTGCCCCTCAACCGGATCTTCGCGGCGGCCCGCTTCCCCGACGACCTCGAAGAGATGGCGGCGGCCATCGACCAGGTGGTCACCGACAACGCCCAGAGCATCCTGCTCATCTATATCGACGTCATCGAGTTCAAGGGCAAGCACATCCGGACCTTCTACGAGCAGATGGCCGACCGCTTCCGCTCGGCATACTCCGACCGCATCGCCGAGATGAAGCGCAAGGGCGAGATCGCGGAGGGGGTCGATCCCCTGATCGGGGTGATGCTCGCAACCCGCTGGTTCTTCTACTACTTCACCGTCGAGAAGTGCTTCGGCGTGCCCATGCACATGGGCCTGGAGCCGAAGCACGCGGTGGAGGAGTTCGCCAAAGTGCTTCGCTTCGGCCTCCTGCCCAGGGAGCCCGGGGCTTCGGATCTGGAAACGCAATCACGTCCCGCTCCGCGGGGAGGGAAAGAAAATGTCGATGAAACACGGCGTCCGGATGCGTAGGGGGGTCTTCCTGCGCCTGGCCTCGTGCCTGGCTCTCATCCTTCTGATCGCTGCTCCCACGATGGCGCAGGTCAGCACCGCGAGTATCGAGGCCCGCGTCACCGACGTGGACGGCGGGGCCCTTCCCGGCGTCACCGTCACCCTGGAGAACGTGGATACCGGCCTGACTCGCGTGGCCGTCACCGGCGAGTCCGGCGACGTCAGCGTGAGCGCGCTGCCGCCCGGCACCTACAAGGTGAGCTTCGAGCTCCAGGGCTTCTCCCCGGTCGGCCAGGAGGGCGTGGTCCTGCGCGTCGGCCAGACCGTCCAGATCCGCACCGAGCTGAGCGCGGCCGTGGCCGAGTCGATCACCGTCAGCTCGACCGTGCCGCTGGTCGACGTCTACAAGACCGACACCTCGACCAACATCGTGCCCGAGCAGATCGAGTCGCTGCCCGTGCCCGACCGTGACTTCCAGCGCCTGGCGTTCATCGCCCCGGGCGTGCAGCGCGAGCGCGGCGGCTTCCGCTTCATCGGCGGCGGTCCGGTCGTGGGCGCCGGCGGCAACGCCAGCCAGTCCACCATCCTGGTCAACGGCGTGGACTTCACCGATCCGGCCCTCGGCCTTTCCAAGATCCGCTTCAGCCAGGATGCCATCAGCGAGTTCCGCGTCATGAACAACCGCTATGACACGGAGGTCGGCGGCACGGCCGGCGGCGCGCTGTCGATCATCACCCGCGGCGGCACCAACCGGATGGCCGGCACGGTGTTCGGCTTCCACCGCGCCGACAGCCTGCGCGAGCCCGGCGCCCTGGAGCAGGAGGGGGCCGACTTCTCCCGCAGCCAGTATGGCTTCACCCTGGGCGGCCCCATCACCCAGGACAAGGCTCATTACTTCGTCTCCTTCGAGCAGATCAACGAGGACAACGTTGCCTTCTTCCGGCCGGGCGGCGCCTTCGCCGGGCAGGCCGACGACATCGAGCACCCCTTCGACCAGACCCTCGGCTTCGCCCGGCTCGGCTACATCCTGAGCGAGGCGCACACGCTGTCGGGCAATCTGGCCTACGAGAAGTACGAGGAGGAGAACTTCCGCGTCGGCGGCCTGGTCTCCCTGGCCGCGGGCCAGCAGCTCAACCGGGACAACTGGAATCTCACCCTGGAGGATCTTGGCGTCCTCGGCAGCCGCGGCTTGAACGAGCTGCGCCTGCAGGCCGGCACGCGCAAGTACGACGAGCCGACCAACTCGAACGCCGTGTCCGAATGGTTCTCCTCGGGCAACACGCTCCAGACCGGCTCGAACATCCTCGGCGACCTGCTCGGCGAGGGCGACGTGGTCGTGGACGGCGGCAACTCCCGGTGGACCGACGACCTCGCCCACGCCGAGATGCTCAAGGGGAAGCAGGTCGGCTTCGTCGACTGCGGCGTCTCCGGCGGCGTCTGGGGCCTCGAGAACGGCTATGCGCTGATGTACGGCGGCGACGCCGAGGATGTCGCGAAGGTGCAGCCCGCCTTCGACTCCCTCAAGCCGGAGGGTGACTTCGGGTCGGTGCACGCCGGCACCGTCGGCGCCGGCCACTTCTCCAAGATGGTCCACAACGGCATCGAGTACGCCGTGATGCAGGCCTACGCCGAGGGCTGGGAGCTGCTGCAGAAGGCGGACTCGGTCGAGAACGTCACCGAGGTCTACCGCTCGTGGCGCGAGGGCACCGTGATCCGCTCGTGGCTGCTCGACCTGCTGGTGGCCGCCCTGGACGACGACCCGGGCCTCTCCAAGATCCGCGGTTATGCCGAGGACTCAGGTGAGGGTCGTTGGACCGTCGAGGCCGGCATCGAGCACGCGGTGGCCACCCCCGCGATCACCGCGGCGCTCTACGCCCGCTTCGTCTCGCGGCAGGAC
>DASUNJ010000634.1:0-4711 GCA_036277235.1 Thermoanaerobaculia bacterium
GGAGAGGAAGACGTAGAAGGTCGCGTTAGCGACCGCCGTGAGGAACAGGTTGGCGAAGTACTTCCACTTCGGCATGCCCCCCTCGAGCGGCTTGCCGCCGAGCATGCGGCTGCCGAAGACCGCGTCGCACTCCTGCCGCAACAGAGGCCCCACCAGCTCCGGGACGTACTTCGGATCGTACTGGTGGTCGGGATGGACCATGACGGCGATGTCCGCGCCGCGGGCGAGCGCCTCGGCGTAGCAGGTCTTCTGGTTGCCGCCATAGCCGCGGTTCTTCGGATGGACGACCGTGTGGAGGCCGAGCCGGCGCGAGATCTCGACCGTCCGGTCCCGGCTGGCATCGTCGACCAGCACGACATCGTCTACCCAGTCGAGAGGAAGGTCCTGATAGGTGCGCTCAAGCGTCTTCTCGGCGTTGTAGGCCGGCATCACGACGCAGACTTTTTGTGTCCTGCGAGGGTGGCTTTCCGGATTCACGGGCGCAGTCTACCGTATTGCAGGTTGCGGCTGGCGAGCACGGGTTAGTATACTTAGCTGCCTTCGCGCATTCACGGCAGCGAATCAACCACTGTGAGAACATGCACGGACTCGACGAGACCAGAAAAGCGGAAGACTGCGGAGAGTTGGAGGCGAAGGCCTTCGATCTGCGCCTGCGCGCGCTCGAGAGCAGCGAACGGGAGGACCGGCTGACCCGGCTGGTGGCGGAGCGGCCGGACCTCGCGGCCCTTCCCGTCCAGCCGCCTGGCGGGGCCGACGCGTCCCAGTTGGAACGGCTGCAGCGGGAGGTAGCGCTGCTCGCCGACTATCAGCACGCGGTCGCCCTTTCCCGGGGATGGCGGCTCCTCCAGGTCCTGCGGCGGCCGTTCGGCCGGGCCTGGTGACATGATGGAGTCCTCGGAGGCAAGGCTCGTCGCCCGGCTGCAGGCCCGGGTGGCCGCGCTCGAAGCGCTTCTCGAACGGCGTTCCCGCGAGCTGCGGCGGATCCAGAAGCACGTCTGCCATCGCGACCTGCTGATCATCTCGCGGGTCTCCGCGGGGCTCGCCCCCCTTCCCTTCGGGGCCTTCGATCCAGACTTCTGGCAGGAGACTGCGGCCCTGACGCCCGCGGAGGTCGAGCCGACCCTGGAAGCCCTGTGGGATTCGCTCGACACGGCGGGGCCACGCTGATGGTGTCCATCCCAGCAAGCCGGCCGCGCAAGGCCACCCTGATCATCCTCGCCTGGAACAAGTGGCCCCTCACCCGGCGCTGCCTGGAGACTTTGCGCGAGACCGACCTCGATGGAGCGGAGGTCCTGGTCGTCGACAACGGGTCGAGCGACGAGACGCCGCAGCGGCTGGCCGAGATCCCCTGGGTGCGCACCCTCACCCTGCCGCGCAACCTCGGCTTCGTCCGCGGCAACAATGCCGGCATCGAGGAGGCGGACCCGGAATCCGACATCGTCCTGCTCAACAACGACATGGAGTTCACGCAGCACGACTGGCTCCAGCGCCTGCGCGAGTGCGCCCATTCGGCCCCCGACCTGGGTGTCGTCGGCTGCCGGCTGGTGCAGCCAACCGGCAGGCTGCTCCATGCCGGGACCTATATCCTGCCGGACACGATGTGGGGCCAGCAGGTCGGCGGCCTGGAGCGCGACATCGGGCAGTACCCGGGCGTGCGCCGGGTCCAGGGGATCGTCTTTGCCTGCGCCTACATCCGGCGCGAGCTGATCCGCGCCATCGGCGGCCTGGCGCTCGACTTCGAGTCGTACTTCGAGGACACGGACTACTGCCTGCGCGCGAAGCAGGCAGGCTTCGACACCGTGGTCTGCGGCGACGTCACCCTGGTGCACGACGAGCACGGCTCGACCCGCGGCGACCAGGGGGCGCTGATGCGCCTTTTCCGCAAGAGCCAGGAAACATTCGGGAAGAAGTGGGAGAAAGAGCTCACCTGCCGGCGCGACCTGCTCTGGCAGTCGATTCTGAACTTCCCCTCCGGCTATGCCACGAGCAGCCGGGAGATCCTCCGTGCCCTGGAGCAGGAGGGAGTGCGCACCGTCTATCGCTACGTCTACGGCGCCGGCTCGCCGTTTCCGGTGCCGGAGCCGGAGGACAGCGGCGACTACCGGCTCAACGTGATCGCCCAGCGCGAGCCGCCGGCCGATCCGAAGGTGGCGGTGGTCTACGGCCAGGGGGACGTGCTCGAGCGCAACCAGGGGCGCTACAAGATCGGCTACACCATGCTCGAGGTCGACGGCTTCCCCCGCGAATGGGTTCGGCAGGCGAACCGGATGGACGAGATCTGGGTGCCGACCGAGTTCAACCGCCAGGGATTCCTCGACAGCGGCCTCAAGCGGCCGGTACACGTGATCCAGCTCGGGGTCGACACCAACTACTTCCATCCCGGAGTGCGCGCCTACCCGAATCCAATGGGCGAGTTCCTGTTCCTGTCGCTCTTCGAGTGGGGAGAGCGCAAGGAGCCCTGCATGCTCCTGCGCGCCTTCAACGAGACGTTCTCGGCCGACGAGCCGGTGCGCCTGCTGTGCAAGGTGATGAACCGGGACAGCGGCCTGAGCGTCAAGCAGGAGATCCGCAAGCTGGGCCTCAAGCAGAGCGGCGGCCGGATCTCCTATCTGTTCAACCTGGAGTTCCCCCACTACCAGCTCGGCTCTCTCTATCGCTCGGCGGACTGCTTCGTCGCGGTCAGCCGCGGCGAGGGGTGGAACATGCCCCTGATGGAGGCGATGGCCTGCGGCCTGCCGGCGATCGCCACCGACTGGGGGGCGCACCGGGAGTTCGTCCACGAGGGGATCTCCTATCCGCTGCGCATCCGCGGCACGGTCCCGGCGGTCGCCAAGTGCCCCTATTACGCCGGCTTCTCGTGGGCCGACCCGGACCCGGACCACCTCCGGCACCTGCTGCGCGAGGTCTACGAGAATCGCCACGAGGCGAAATGCCGCGGCGCCGCTGCCGCGGCCGAGATCGCGGAGCGCTGGACCTGGTCGGCGACCGCGCGCAAGATCGTCGGCCGGCTGACAGCGATCGGCGCGTGAGCACCATCCGCCCCGTTCACGTCCTCGCGCTCGCCCTGCTACTCGCGGCGGCCGTCCTGATCCGCCTGCCGCTGCTCGCCAGCGCCACGCACGCCTTCATCGCCGACGAGGCGGTGGACGCCCTGGTCATCCAGCATCTGCTCGACAGGGGCGAGCTCGCCCTCTACAACTGGGATACGACCTATTACGGCATCGCGGAGGGGGTCCTCACGATCCCCCTGATCTGGCTGCTGGGGCCGACCGCGCTCGCGTTCAAGCTCGGAGCCGTGGCCCTGTTCCTCGCTCTCGTCGCCCTGGTCTTCCTGCTCGGGGCCCAGGTCTACGGTCCCTGGGAGGGCCTGGCCGCGGCGGCTCTCCTCGTCGCTTTTTCGCCGCAGCTCGTGCGCTGGAGCACCCTGGCGGCCGGCGGCTTCGGCCTTCTCGCCGCCTGGGGCACGCTCACCCTCTGCCAGGTTCACGCCCTGCGCGGCCGCGGGCCGCGGGCCGGCTGGGTCCTGCTCGGTTTCCTGATCGGCTTCGGCCTGTACATCTACGAGCTCTACCTCGTCTACGTGGCCGTCCTCGCCGGAGCCGCTCTCCTCTCCTCCTTCGTCTGGCGGGCCGTGGTCGCCCGTTCCGCCGAAGCCCGGCGCGCAGCCTTCGCCTCCGCCGGCCGCCAGATGACGGCCGCGGCCCTCCTGGCGCTCGGATTCCTGATCGGCTGGGCGCCGAAGCTCTACACCCTGCTCCAGGGGGCGGGAGGCGGCAAGGAGCCGGTCTACGCTCTCGCGGGAGCAGAGAAGATCGCCTCGAACGTGCGCCTCCTGGCACGCGCCTGTGTGCCCGCGTTCTTCGGCGTCAACCCCGAGGGCTCGCCGGCCCTCGTGGAGTACGTGGGCTCCTCCGGTCCGCTCTCCCGGGTGCTGGGAGCCGCGGTCCTCTCGCTCTGGGCCGCGGCCTGGCTCTGGGGGCTCGCCCGCTGCCGGCGGGAGATCCTGCGGGCGGTGGGCCGTGGCGAGGGCCTGGGGACGGAGAGCCTGCTCGTGTTGCTCGTCCCGGTCACCCTGCTGCTCATGGTCTTGAGCCGGAACCCGCAGGACGCGCTGTCGAACCGCTACCTCCTCCCGCTGCTGAGCGCTCTGCCGGTGCTCGCCGGCGGAGCGCTGGCGAGGCTCGCGCGGCGATCCCGGCCACTCGCGGCGCTCGCAGCCGCAGCCGGGCTTCTCCTCCTGGCCTTCCCGGCCGCGCAGGTCGCGGCCTGGCACCGTGACCATGGCTACCTGGCGAGGGATCTGCGGCTGATCGTCCACCGCGAGCCGCTCGAGCAGGTCCTCGCCCACCTCGAGCGGCGAGGAGTGCGGGGCGCCTACGCCTGGTACTGGACCGCCTACAAGGCCACCTTCCTGAGCGGCGAGCGGATCGTCGTGGCGCCGCTGGCGAGCTGGGACCGCTGGCCGGCCTACACCCGCCAGGTCGACCGGCTCGACCGCGCCGCCTATCTCTTCCGCGTCGACTGGGAAGAGATGGACCCGCTCCAGGTGCAGGGCGCCCGCCAGAACCTGGCGGAGTTCCGCAACCGCCTGGAGAGCGCCGCCGTGCCGTACGAGGAGACCCGTATCGGCCCTTATCTCATCTACACCGGACCCGGCGGGAAGCGGCTGCTCCCCCCCACGCTCGGCGAGCCGGTGCCCCTCTCCGATCCG
>DASUNJ010000635.1:0-2279 GCA_036277235.1 Thermoanaerobaculia bacterium
GAGGCGCCGGGGCCGCCGCAGGTGGTTGAGGAAGGTGTTGTAGGCGATGCGGCAGACCCAGGTGGAGAACTGGGACCGGCCGTCGAACCCGGGCAGGGCGTCCCACGCCTTGCGATAGGACTCCTGCGTCAGGTCGGCGGCCAGGTCCGGATCGCCGCAGAGACGGCGCAGCAGGCCGAAGACCGTGCGGTACGTGCTCTCAACAAGCCGCTCGGCCGCCTCCCGGTCCCCTGCCGCCAGCGCCGCCATCAAGCGGCTCTCCTGCGCTCCGTCGGGTCGTTCCCGCATTCCGCCCCCCCACCAGCTTGTCACGGTCGCTGCTCTGGTCGTATTCATGGCATCCCGTTGGACACGGGAGGCAGGGGGGAAGGAAACCGAGTATGGCTAAAGCGGCTCGCCGGTCAGGCGCCCGATCTGCCGCTCCACTCGCTCCAACTCCTCGGAGGTCTCCTGGATTGCGGCCTTCAGGGAACTCTGCTCCTCAACGCTCTCTGTAGTTGAGAGCCGGTCTTCCATCGCAGTGAGGTCGCCGAGCAGCTCGATCCTGGCCTTCAGGAACCCGCCCAGGGCGGACAGGATGAACTCCCGAAGCCCTTTCCGTTCCTCCAGATGCAGCAGCTCCGCCAGCCACTCTCCATGCGGCGTGTGAGTCTCGACCTCGGCGCCGCGGTACTGGAGGTGGTGCGCCATCCGGTGGTCACAGGGGTTAGGAAGGAACCGTTCAGCCGTGGAGACCGAGTCGCTCTTCCACGTGTTGCAAAGGGAAGAGCAGCGCGTCGAAAAGGTCGCTCATCCGGCCGGCTGGCTCAGCCCCAAGCGCCGCCGCCGGTCCCGAGCCTGCTCGCGAATGCGCTCCGCTTCCTCCGCCATCTGCAGGAGGGCTTCCAGCTCTCCCATGGAAATGGGTGGCAGAAGCTGTTCCAGCCGGGTGGTCAGAAAGCCGAGCCGCTCCTGTTCACTCCGCGAAAGCCTCTGCCCGCCGTGCTTGCGGGCCAGTAGCTCCGAACGCTCGCTGGCGACCGCTTCGGTCTCGGAGACTTCGGAAGGGGGTAGGAACTTCTTCTGGGCTTGTGATCGCATGGGCGGCTCGCGTCGAAGGATATCTTAGTCCGGGGACGCGATCCGCGCAAGCCGCGCGTGTCGCTTCCAGAAGAAAATCGTCGCGAGGTGACGAGAACGAACGGGTAGAGGGATCTACCCCTCGCCGTGCGCTTCCAGGAACGTCTCCGGCTTGCTGAACACCTTGGCGATGTTCATGCCCTTGCGCACGGCGCTCAGGGTCACCTTGCGGGTGGCAAGGGCGAGCCCGAGGCCGGCGTAGGTGCGGAACTTCCCGCGGTAGCGGTAGCGCACGTCGAGCACGTGGCGCCAGAGACCTGAGTACTCCTCGTAGAACTCCTCCAGCGGCAGCGTCGTCGGCAGCACGGCATGGACGATGTCGTACATCTCCCAATTCCGGGTAGTCACCTGCTGGCTCGCCGTCGCCCAGAGATCCGTGCCGGGCAGGGGAGTCAGGACCGAGAAGCCGCTGTTGTAGGCGCCGGTCTCGTCGATCCAGGCGCGCAGGCGGGCGAAGTCCTCGCGGTCCCAGGCCGGGTCGACGATGAAGTTGGGCGTGTAGCCAACGCCCAGCTCCTTGAGGATCGCCAGGGCGCGGACGTTGTTCACGGCCGTGTTGCTCTTGTTGACCGACTTGAGCCCCTCGTCCGTGACCGACTCCAGCCCCAGGAAGATGGACAGGTTGCCGCAGTCCTTCCACATCTCGATCAGGTGGGGGAACTTGCAGATGATGTCCGTGCGCGTCTGCACGGTGAAGTGCTTCTTGATGCCCGCGGCCTTGATCTGCCGCGCCATCTCCTCGCCGCGCCGGACGTCCATCCAGAAGATGTCGTCGGTGATGAAGACGTTGGGGGCTTCGATCGCCTGCAGCTCGGCCACCACCCGCTCCGGCGACTTCTCGCGGAAGGTGCTCTCGTGGAACTTCCACACCGAGCAGAAGTTGCACTTGAACGGGCAGCCGCGGGCGGTCTCCATCAGGGCGAGCGGCTTGCGGAAGTTGATGTAGTAGTGCGGCGCGTAGTGGGAGATCAGATGCCGGGCGGGAAGGGGGAGGGTGTCGAGGTCCTTGCGCATCGGGGCCGACCCGGTGGCGACCTGGCCGCCGTCCCGGTTGAGCACGAGCCCCAGGATCTTCGTCAGGTCGGCGCCCCGGGCGAGGGCATCCATCAGCGGCGGCATGACCTCCTCGCCGTCCCCCACGGCGATGGCGTCGATCGCCG
>DASUNJ010000636.1:0-4945 GCA_036277235.1 Thermoanaerobaculia bacterium
GGTCGGCGAGCTGGAGTTCCGCCCGCTCGGCCCGCGCGCCGGCGTCTACGCCGAGCCCTCGGTCGTCGAGCTGGCTGCCTGGGAGCTGGCCGACACGCCGAAGATGATCGACGCGGCCGAGAAGCTCTACGGCCCCTACCGCTGGGGCCGCTACGACATCCTGATCCTGCCCCCGAGCTTCCCCTTCGGCGGCATGGAAAACCCGCGCCTGACCTTCGCGACCCCGACCATCCTGGCCCGCGACCGCTCGCTCGTCTCGCTCGTCGCCCACGAGCTGGCCCACTCCTGGTCCGGCAACCAGGTCACCAACGCCACCTGGAACGACTTCTGGCTCAACGAAGGCTTCACCACCTACGTCGAGAGCCGGATCATGGAATCCCTCTTCGGCAAGGAATACGCGGACATGCTGACCGTGCTCGGCCGGCAGGAGCTCGGCGGCACCATCGAGGAGCTCGGGGCCGAAAGCCCTGACACGCACCTCTTCCTCGCCCTCGCCGGCCGCGATCCCGACGAAGGGATGAACGACATCGCCTACGAGAAGGGCAAGCTGTTCCTCCGCATGCTGGAGCAGGCGGTCGGCCGCGAGAAGTTCGACCGCTTCCTCCGCACCTACTTCGACACCTTCGCCTTCCAGTCCATGGATACCAACCGCTTCCTCGACTACCTGAAGCAGAACCTCCTCGGCGGCAGCGACGAGAAGATGAAGGAGCTGCAGATCGAGCAGTGGGTCTTCGGTCCGGGCGTGCCGTCGAACGCGCCGCAGCTCCGCTCGGCCGCTTTCGACAGGGTCGACCAGGCCGTCGCCGCCTTCCAGCAGGGGACGCCCGCGGCCCAGCTCGACACCAAGGACTGGACCACGCACCACTGGCTGCACTTCCTGCGCAACCTGCCGAAGCCCCTGGACGTCCAGAAGATGGCCGACCTCGACGCCGCCTTCAAGCTCACCGAATCCGGGAACTCGGAGGTCCTGAGCGCCTGGCTGATGCTCGCGATCCCCAACCGTTACGAGCCGGCGTACCCGGCCCTGGAACGGTTCCTGACCAGCGTCGGCCGCCGCAAGTTCCTCAAGCCGCTCTACGAAGAGCTGGCGAAGACCCCCGAGGGCACCGAGATGGCCCTTCGCATCTACAAGACGGCGCGCCCGGGGTACCACTCGGTGTCGCGCAACACGGTCGACGAGATCCTGGATTGGAGGGGTTGAAGCGGCTGGCGGGGGCGCTCGTCCTTCTCCTGCTCGGCTGCCGGGGGCCGGAGGACTTGGCAGATGTCCCGGTCCCCCGCGCCACCCGCGGCTACGTCGTCATCTCGATCGACACGCTGCGGGCCGACCATCTGGGCAGCTACGGCTACGGCAAGCCCACGAGCCCGTTCCTCGACTCGCTCGCGAAGCGGGGTACGCTGTTCGAGGAGGCCTACGCCCAGTTCCCGAGCACGCTGGTCTCCCACATGTCCATGCTCACCGGGCTCCACCCGCGGGAGCACGGGGTCTTTCCGCCGAACGCGGTGCTCTCCCCACAGGTCGAGCTGCTCCCCGAGGTCTTCCAGCGCCACGGCTTCCGCACGGGCGGCTTCACCGAGGGCGGCTTCATGAGCGGGCGCTTCGGATTTCGCCGGGGCTTCGACGAGTTCCACGCGCGGGACCGCAACCGCAACCGTCCGCTGGAAGGGACGTTCCGCCGGGGAGTCCAGTTCCTGGAGGGATTGAAGAGGGACGACCGCTTCCTCCTCTTCCTCCACACCTATGCGGTGCACACGCCCTACGACGCGCCGGACCGGTATCGAAAGCCGTTCTGGCCCGGCCCTCCCCCGCCCGAGGCGATCCCCGCGACCGGCCCGGCTCTCACTCGCCAGAACGCCTTGGGAGAGGCCCTCCCTCAGCCCGCGGTCGACTGGCTGGCCGCGCTCTACGACGCGGGCATCCGCCAGACCGACGAAGTCATCCAGCGCTTCTTTGCGGACCTGGAGAGGCTCGGCCTCGCCGACGATGTGACGGTGATCGTGACCTCGGACCACGGCGAGGAATTCCAGGACCATGGCCGCTTCAACCACACCCAGCTCTACCGCGAGGTCCTGCGCGTCCCCCTGCTCGTGATCCATCCGGACAAGCGCGAGGCCGTGCGCCACGCCGGAGTCGTACAGCTCGTGGACCTCGCCCCGACGCTCTACGAGCTGGCGAGGTTGAAGCCGAAAGGCAAGCCAACCGGAACGAGCCTGGCCCGTCTCCTTGGCCACCCTTCCCCGCCGCGCCCCGGCAAGGCCTGGGCCGAGAACATCGGAGATGAAAGAGCGCTCTACCGGGGAGAGCGGGAGGAGTTGGAGAGCCTCCTCTTCTTCGTGAGCCGGGCCGAGCTCTACGACGTGACCGAAGACCCCGCCCAGAAGCGCGACCTCTCCGGAGACCGGCCAAGGCTGCGCTCCCTGCTCAAGGAGATGACTGCCTTCAAGCCTCAGCCCGTGGCTCCAGCCACGGCCCCGCCGCTCGATCCCGAGCTCGAAAAGCAGCTCCGGGCGCTCGGATATCTCCATTAGTTCGTCGCAGAGACCTCTTTCCAGGTCGCAAAGAACCTGCATGGCGTGGCCGTAGTCGCGCACCATGTAGCAGATAAAAGAGGGATTGCGACTTTCCCTCTGCACCGAGTTGCCCGCCTTACACCCCTTCCTTGGTTGATGACGCATAACAACGCAAAGACCTCCCAGCGACTCTGGCGTGCTCCATCCATGTAGCGATGACAGCGCATAACGTCACGAAGAGGCAAATCAACGTCGCGCATGTTCCTCGATTTGCCGCGCAATTCGCTCGAAATATCGCGATTAAGCTCGCTTACGTCGCATAGTAATTGACAGAAGTAGCGAAGTGCTCGTATTCGGCCTTGAGCCCTCTCAGTTCGTCGCAGTTGGCTGGTGGATGATCGACAGGTATGGTATCCTTGCAGAAAGGATAGCTGTCTGTGCGACATGGAAGGTGCTCTCTGCGACTCCTTGCGCGAGCTTGGAGATGTGAACAGGCATGCCTGGAGCAAAGAAGTCCAACTCTGCGACAAAGAAGGGAGTCCGGATGACACTGAACCTGTCCATTGCCCAGATGCTCGCGAACCTGGAGACGAAGGTCGAGCTCCACAGGGAGCGGAAGCACTTCCACGCGGAGCAGGAGGCGATCCATCGCGAGCAGACGTCGCTCCACGCCGCCGAGCTCGACACTGCGCTCGCGCGCCTGGAAGCCTTCCGGTCCGCTGCCGAGGCAGCCGGAGAGCTTCTGGATCAAGCCAAGCTGGCCGCGCTGCCTCCTCCGCAACCGGACCTGGACGACGCCGACCTCATCCGGAAGAGATCGCTCAGCCGGATGGTCGCCCGCGTCGTGGCGGGCCTGCCCGCGGACCAGACCTTCGGAGCCCGCGCCGTCACCCGCGAGATCCAGGAGCGCTGGGGAGCTAAGCTCCGCCGCCGGCCCGACCCCCGAAGCGTCGCCGCCACCCTCCGCCGCTGGGCCTTGGCGGGGCGCCTCCACCAGGTCCGGGAGGGGCGAGCGTACTACGAGTCGCTGTATGCGAAGCAGCCGCCACGGGCTGTGGCCATTCTTGAGATGAGCAACGACACAGAGTACATGCTAAAGTTGGAAGCTACCCGATGTGAACCACCAAGCAGGGCGCTTCCAACTGCGGAAACGTAGACCTGCTTTGTTCAAAGGCAAGGGGGCGTCCATGGCACGTGACCAAGCTTATCAGGACGCGGAAACGAGAATTCGCGAAGCATGGGACTCAGGCGCGAATCGGCTTAATCTTTCCTCAATGGGCCTCTCTGAGCTACCGGATTGGCTCAGCCATCTTACGAGCTTACAGTTGCTGGATCTCTCCTCCAACCGACTGACTTCTCTGCCGGATTGGCTTGGGCAGATCACAGGCTTAAAGACGCTGGATCTCTCTGGCAACCCGCTAGCGTCGCTGCCGGAATCGCTCGCCCAGCTCAAAAGCTTACTTTCGCTGAATCTCTCCTCGGATCAGTTGACGTCTTTGCCTGAGTGGTTCGGACAGATCACAGGCTTAAAGACGCTTGATCTCTCCGGCAACCGGCTAGCCTCGCTACCTGAGTCGCTCGGCCAACTCACGAGCTTAGAGTGGCTGGATCTCTCCTCTAACCAGCTGGCGTATCTGCCGGAGTCGCTCGCACAGCTGGGACAATTGTCCGCACTTCGACTCACCAATAACCCTCTGAATCCGGAACTTGCTGCGGCTTACAAGGAAGGTCTTGAGGCTATAAGACGGTATCTACGTGCTCAGGCCGAAGCACGGGTGGTGCTGAACGAGGCTAAGTTAATTCTGATCGGCGAGGGGGAGGTGGGAAAGAGTTGCCTTCTCGGTGCCTTGCGCGGGGACGAATGGATTGAGAGTCGCCCAACGACGCACGGCATCGAGATCAAACCAGTTGTGGTGACCGATTCTGAAAGTGGCAAGGAGATCACGCTGAACGGATGGGACTTTGGAGGTCAGCGAGTCTATCGACCCACACACCAGTTGTTCTTCAGTGCCCCGGCCGTCTATCTAGTAGTCTGGAAACCCCGCGAAGGGTCGCAGCAGGGCTTCGTCAAGGAGTGGATCAAACTGGTGAAGCACCGCGAACCCGACGCCAAGATCCTTGTCGTCGCAACACACGGTGGCCCCGGTCAGCGCCAACCGGACGTGGATCGACAGGAGATTTGGGACCTGTTCGGACGGGAAACTGTGATTGACTTCTTCCTGGTGGACAGCAAGCCCGATGAAAGTACGGGCGAGCGATCTGGCATCTCTGGATTGAAGGATGCCATCGCCCGAGTGGCCGCGAGCCTACCCGAGGTGGGACGCAAGGTGCCGGCTCGCTGGCAGAAGTCACGCGAGGCTCTCCAGCAGACAGGCGCGGCCTACCTGCCGCTAGATCGGGTTCTCGAGATCTGCCACGAACTTGAGATGGAAGC
>DASUNJ010000637.1:0-4554 GCA_036277235.1 Thermoanaerobaculia bacterium
AGGACCTCGCCCGCCTGACCGGCGTGGCCGGCCAGGACCTGATCGTCCTGTTGGGCGACTCGGCCTTTCTCCCCTGGGTCGAAGGCGCGGCCTACCTCGGCCGCGACGCCCGCGCCCCGTCCCTCCTGCTGCCCACGAACCGCGAGCCCACGGTGCCGCTGCCGCTGTTGGAGCGCGCCCTCGTCCTCCGCGCCGGACACTCGAAAGCCGAGCCTCCGCTCGCGGTCCTCCTCGATCCCCCGTTCCTCGCCTCGGTCCTCGAAGCGCGTCCCCTGGTCCGCCGCCGCCTCCACCTCCTGCTGGAAGAGAAGCCCTGATGGACCTGCCGCGCGCTCTCGCCCACTGGGCCCCGCACCTGGGCATCTTCCCGCGCGACCTCGCCGTCTCCCTGGGCCCCGTCCTGCACCGGCTCTCCTTCGCCGTCGGCCCGCTCCAGGTGAAGCGGCACCAGGCGGATGGCGAGCCCGACGGCTACGACGGCCTGACCCGGCGCGGCTCCTACGAGCGCCTCCTCACCTCGGAGTGGCTGCTCGCCGAGGAGACGCCCGAGGAGTTCGTGCGCCGCGCCGCGGAGGGCGAGCACCTGTTCCTGCACCAGGCGCGGCCGGTGCCGGCCGCCTCGCGCGTGTCGGCCGCGGTGTTCGACGCCGGACCGAACCAGCTCGGCTCGCCGCGCATCGCCCAGCTCGCAGCGCTGATCGTCCTCTCCCGCCGGGCCGAGGCCGCGGGCGTCCGCTTCGCCTGGGGCATCCTCCAGGAGCCGGAAGCTCCCCTGTTCGAGAAGGTAACCGAGGCGGGCATCCAGCGCCTGCTCCAGGCGCGCACTCCGCACGAGGCCACCGATGGCCAGGTCGCGGCCTGGCACAAGCGCCTGCACGGATGGCGCGAGGCCGACGACATCTGGTTCGTGGGTCCGCCGCGGCTCTCCTCGGTGCCGGGCACCCGCGGCGCCTCCGTCCTCCAGATCTGGGACGTGCTCGATCCCGAGGCCCGCCGGGTGGCGGTGAGGGTGCGCCGGGGCGTAGGAGGAAGTGTCCCTTCCCCGACCATCACCCTGGAGCTTCCCGATCACGCCGCCTGCGCTCGCCTGCTGCGCGACCCGTTCTCGGCCGCGGCAGCAGCTCCGGACCGCCTGGAAGCGGCGCTCGTGCCGGCGTCGGAGCTCCACTTCGCGGCCAATGGCTCCAAGCTCTTCGCCCGCGCCGCCGGGGGCGGCGTCGTGGCCTTCCCCGTGCCCAACTCCCCCCGGTCGCCGGCCGGCGCGCCGCGGCTCTACGACCCCTGGCCCGGCCAGCCGCCGGCCGCGGTCGGGCTCGCCCACGGCCAGGTGATCCTCGCGACCGGCCTGCCGGACGGCGGCGCCGCGCTTGTTTACGCCAGCAAGAAGCGCGGCGGAGGTGGCACACCGGGAGTTCCCTGCTCGCCCGTCGATGCCCCCTTCTGCGCCGGAGGCACCGGGGCGCCGCTCCAGCCCCTGTTCCAGGTTGGCGTCCATACCTATCTCCTTGATGCCGAAGGCACGCTCTTCCGGGTCTGGGACGGC
This sequence comes from Thermoanaerobaculia bacterium, assembly GCA_036277235.1. Lineage (GTDB taxonomy): Bacteria > Acidobacteriota > Thermoanaerobaculia > Multivoradales > UBA5704 > DATMER01. The sequence continues at coordinate 1,544 of DASUNJ010000637.1, forward strand.
GACCTGCTGCGGCTCGCCTCGCGGGTGTCGGCGGCGGCCTACGTGGCGGGCCACCTCGCGTTCGTCGAGGCCGGAGCTTCCGGAAGCCCGGCCCGACTCACCGCGGCCCTGGCAGGCTCCGGCGCGCCGCGCACCATCCGCATCCTGGAAGAGGCGGACGAGGGAGCGCCCGCGTTCTTCGGCTTCGGCGGCCATCTCGGCCATCCCGAGCACGGCCTGGTGGCCGTGGCACAGCAGGGAGGCGCCTGGGAGATCTACGGCCGCAACCGATCCTGGCTGGTCCCGTTCGAGGGCACCCGGGTCGTGGGCGTGGCGCGCAACCGGGAGCGCCACGAGCCTGGCCTCCTGCTCCTGGAAGGAGATGGCCGCGCTCTCCTCCTCGCCAGCCTCGGCGGGACGCGCCGGCTGCCGGCGGCGTCCGCGGAGATCCGGCACGCCGCGGCCTGCCCGGGCGCTCCCTGGATCGCCTGGGTCACGGTACACGGCGAGCTGACGGTCTACTCCCTCGATCATGACGCCGTGCTCCTACGCCGCGTGCCGGGCACGCCCGACGAGGAGGTCCTGTGAGAGGACCGCTGCCGCGCACGCTGATCTACCGCGGCGTCGTCGAGGCCTCGGGGTTCCTGATCGACGCCACGCTCGCCGGTTTGCTGGAGGCTCGCCGCCGGGTGCTGGAGCTCTGGGTGCCGGGCACGTCGGTCTACCGGGTCCCGCGCGGCTGGCTCGTCCGCCTGCCCGAGCCGCGCCGCGTGGCCTCCGACCGCTCGCCGGGGCTGCCCCTGGTCGCACAGCGGGTGGTGCCCGGCAACGCGCTCCTGGGCGCGCCCCTGGAAGCCCAGGAGCTGCGCGCCCTCGATCCCCCGGCCGGCGCCGTGGTGCGCCCCCGCGCCGGGCACACCGTCACGGAGAGGACCGCCGAAGCCGACAGGGAGGACCCCGCGGCCTGGCTCGACGTCGAAGACTTCGGAGTGATCGCCACGGCCTCGCTCGGCGCGCCGCCCGCGCAGCCGCGCCTGACCGTCCCGGAGCCGGTGGCGTTCAACGCCCGCTCGCGCATGAAGGGAGTGCCGCAGGCCGCGCCCGAGCTGGCCGAGGTGCTCGCCGCCCTGAGCCGGCGCGAGCCCACGGGCCGGATCTCCATCGCCAGGCGGCAGCTCTCGCCTGTGGGGCTCGTCCTGGGGGGAGCCCAGACCCTGCGCTGGGCCCTGCGCGGCTGGCGGCGGCCCACCCTGGCCGGAGGGGACGAGGTCGCCCGGTCCCCTTCCGGCTCCTGGGACTTCGGCGTCGCGCCGACTCCGGCACGCTCTCGCACGACCGCCCCGTTGGGGCAGCGGCTGACCGCCGGCTTCCACCGCCTGTCCGCCCGGCTCACCGTGGCCTCGCGGCTGTCTCGCCTGCTCGGCCGCCGCCACGCCGCCTACATCCAGAGGATGATCGAGCTGTTCGAGGACGGCGACCTGCGCGAGGCGTTGCGCTTTGCCATCCCGCTCGCAGGCGAGGCCGGGGAAGCGCTCCGCGCCCTCCCCTTGCGGCTGCCGTCGCCCCGTCGCGACCTCGAGCTGCGGCCCGAGTCGTCGCGGCCGGCCCTCCACCTGGCCCCGGACCTTCACGCCGAGCTGCAGCGCATCTACCGCTCGGCCTTCGACCGGCTGGAGGCGCAGGGCCGGATCGAAGAGGCGGCCTTCCTGCTCGCCGAGGTGCTCAACGCGCACGAGGAGGCGGTCGCCTTCCTGGAGCGCCACGGCAGCCTCTGGCTCGCCGCCGAGATGGCCGAAGCGCGCGAGCTGCCGCCGGGTCTCGTAGTCCGCCAGTGGTTCCTGGCCGGGGACCGGGAGCGCGCCTTCTGGATCGCCCGCCGCACCGGCGCCTTCGCGGACGCAGTGACCCGCCTGGAGCGCACGCGCAACTCGGAGGAGGCCGAGGCCCTGCGCCTGCTCTGGGGAGCGGGGCTGGCCGAGGCCGGCGACTATGCCGCGGCCGTGGACTCCATCTGGCCCATCCCCGAGGCGCGGCACATGGCCCTCGAATGGATGGACCGCGCCATCGAGCAGGGCGGCGGACCCGCCGGCCGCATGCTGGCGCGCAAGGTGACCCTGGTGCCCGAGCTGTTCGAAGAGGTGCGGGACCGCGCCCTCGCGATCCTGGAGAACTGGCGCGCCGAGGGGGCCGCGGCGCGGCTCGCCTTCGCCGAGACCCTCTGCCAGGGGCCGAAGACCCCGGCGGCGCAGGCCTTGGCGCGGGCCTCCGTGCGGGCCATCGCCCGGGACTCGGGCCGCTTCGGAGCCCGCATGTCGCCCGCCCGCTTCCGCCAGCTCGTGGCTTTCGCGGAGGATGGGGCCCTGCGCGCCGACGCGCCGGCCCTGCCCCTGCCCGATCCGGGGCCCTGGGTGGCGCGCGAGACGCCGTGGACGATCGAGATCGGCCCGTCCGACGTGGGGGTCATGGCCGCCTGCGACGCCGCCTTCCTGCCCAACGGCCTGACCCTGGTGGCCCTCGGCGAAGCCGGCGTGCGCTTGCTCTCGCGGTCCGGCCGCACCGTGGCCGAGGTGGACCAGCCGGCGCACCGCCTGGTGGTCGCCGACAGCGGCGACCGGGCCATCGCGCTCGCCCCGCGCGGCGACGCCTGGCGCCTGGCGCGGCTCGACCTCGCCAACCGCAAGGGGGAGCTCTGGTGCGACGCCCGCTTCGACGCCGCCGCGAGCCACTACGATGGAGCGCTCTGGTTCGTGGCCGCGGCCGACGGCCTGGTCGCCGTCGATGCCGCGGGCCGCGGTTTCGACGGTCCCTGGGGAGTCCCCGATCTCGGCCGGAGAGTGAGCGCCATCGTCCGTTCGCCGCAGCGCTGCTCGCTCCTGACCACGGGAACGGACCCCGAGGTCTGGACCTACGAGCTCCCCTCGCTCTTCCTGCGCAGCCGCGCCGAGGTGCCGGAGACCGCTCATCCCGAGCTCCCGCGCTGCCTCGGCATCTCAGCCGAAGGACAGCTCGCCGAGCAGTGGGTCGCCGAGCCG
>DASUNJ010000638.1:0-6005 GCA_036277235.1 Thermoanaerobaculia bacterium
GGCCGAAGAGTTCCGTTCATGGGCATTGTTCAAACTGGTCGAGGACGACTCCCGCGTGCTCGCGAGCTGGGAGGGCCGCAGCGCCTTCCCGACCTTCCTCACCGTCGTGCTCGTCAACCTGATGCGGGACTACCGCACCCACGTCTGGGGCAAGTGGCGGCCCACCGCGGCAGCCAAGCGGCAGGGCCGCGAGGCGGTCCTCCTGGAACAGCTCTGCTTCCGGGATGGCCTTTCCCTCGACGAAGCCGTCGAGCGCATGCGGACCGAGCACGGGATCTCCCTGTCCAGGGCCGAGCTCGAGCGGCTGGCGGGCTCGCTCACCCGGCGGATGGAGCGGCGGCGGGTCGGCGAAGAGGAGCTTCTGCGGATTCCGGTCGATGGACAGGTCGAAAGTCGGGTCGAGGAGGCCGAGCGCTCCCGCACCGAGGAGCAGCTCCGGGTGCTGCTCACTCCCCTGCTCCAGTCGCTCTCCGCCGAGGACCGGCTCCTCCTCAAGCTCCACTACTGGGACGGTCTCAGCATGGCCGCCATCTCTCCTCTCCTGGGACGGCCTCAGCGGGAGCTTTACTCGGTAAGGGACAAGTGCCTGAAGAAGATCCGGCGCAACCTGGAGGAGGCAGGGTTGGGCCCGGAACGGGTGAGGACGCTGCTCGGCTGCTCACACCTGGACCTGTCGCCGGGCGAAATTTGAGCGGCCCAGGATCGGGGTAAACCCCAGCTTCGCCCCGATCCTGTGCCTCTCTCTTTTTGACGGATTTAAAATCTGATTTTAAAATGGTCAGGATGTATGTGCCGCGCCTCCTGGCCTCTTCCCTGACCGACGCCCTGGTCCAGTTTCCCTCCGTGCTGGTAACCGGACCCCGGCAGTCAGGCAAGACCACCTTTCTCCCTTGACCGCTTCCCCGAAGAACGGGTCATCCTCGACGAAATCCAGTACGTCGGGCGGCTGAGGGGCTCCGGCGCGGGAGGCTGCCACCCGCGCCGGCAGGACACAGGGAGAGCCTAGCGGGTCTCCGCGAAGTACTCGTGGCTGTCGGCGTTGTTGACTGCCCTTGCGGGTTTCTTGTTCGCCAGGTTCTGGCAGGCGCTCGTGCCGTAGGCGTAGTCCGAGGTGCCTGCCACGACCGTGAAGTGGCTCATCTCGTGGACCAGCGTGCCGGCCTTGGAGTCGATCCCCAGATTCGGGGCGTTCCAGAACGCGTTGCACAGATGGATCTGGTACGGCCGGTTCGAGTAGACGAAGGCGTACGCGCTGCTTGTGCAATCGCAGTAGAACTCCACCGTCCTGGTGTTGAAGGCGCTGAAGATGCTCACGTAGTGGCTCTGGACCGTGGCGTAGCGCGACGAGTCGTACGCCCCGAACCAGGTCCGGTAGGCCGTGTCGGTCGGCCGTGAAGGGCTCGGCAGGTTGTTCAGGTAGTCGCGCGCCTTGAGCGAGATCGTCTCGGCATTCCCGAGAGCGGTCAACAGCGTGCTCTGGCGGGTGCTCGTGCAGCTCACGTAGCCGGGAGTGACGGCCTGGCCGGCATTCTGGCCGAGCTCCTGAACGAAGCGGCCCATGCCGTCCCGCTCGACCGCGACGTAGAGGGTGTTGGACTCCAGGTCGCGCATTCCGAGGACGAAGGCGATGTCCGTCCCCATGCCGCGCAGGGAGTCCTGGACGGGCACCCGGTAGCGGATCGAGTGCTCGCCGGTCCGCGACAGGTCGTAGTAGCGCGACAGGTCCACCTCGGCCGTCAGCTCGCTGCCTGCCGGGATGCGGACGTAGTCCTCGGCCTGCGGCTTGCCCCACTTGTACAGGCGGCCGACGTAGGCGACCGGCTTGCCGTTGAGGCGCACGTCGAACAGGTTTCCGTGGACGCCCCGGAGCGCCGTCTGCCAGTACGGAACGTACCGGTCCTCCGCGGAGCCGTTGCGCAGGATGACGCGGACGACCGCGGACTCCGCGCCGGAAAGGAACGCCCTCTCCGTCTCGATCGACGCGGTCAGGCCCTGCACCCCCGCCGAGGCGACCGATGCGGACATCACGCCGCAGAGCACTGCCAGCACGACCAGCAACCACAACCTCATTCCCCGGACATGCAGCATGGGCAAATTCTCCGAGATCCTCAGTCGCCGCACTCATTGCAGAGAAGGGCCTCTTCTACTCTGAGTGCGCGCCAAGGGTCCCGGCGGGATCTTTTCTGTACACTTGCTCCGTGAGCGACCTCGGCTGGAAGCACCTGACGCCCTCCGACAAGGAGGAGATCCTGCGCGGGATCGAAGACGGCGTCGCCTACGGGGGTCCGTATCACGTGGAGATCCATCCCGCGGACCGGTGCAACATCGATTGCTTCTTCTGCTCCACCGCGGCGTTGCGGGGCACGGACGAGGTGCCCATGACCCGCTTCGAGGAGCTGCTCGGCGAGCTGCGGGAGGCCGGCACGCGCTCGCTCCGGCTTTCGGGGGGCGGCGAGCCCCTCTTCCACCGCAACATCCGCGACTTCCTCAAGGCGATCCGGGCGAGCGGCCTGCCCATCGAGAACGTCACCACCAACGGCGTGCTGCTCCTCCCCGACATCCGCGAGCTGCTCGCGGACACCTGCGATCACCTCACGGTGAGCCTCAACACCGCGGACGAGGGTACATACGCCTCGATGATGAAGACCTCGCCCCGCAACTTCCAGCGGGTGGTGGACAACGTCCGCGAGCTGACCAGTCTTTCCCATCGGGGGCGTAAGAAGCGCGGCGCGAGACGGCCGCGGGTGCTGATCCAGTATCTCGTCTGGAAGGAGAACTACCGGACGATCCCGGCCATGTACCGGCTGGCCCGGGAGATGGGCGCGGACGAGATCCTCTTCAACGGCCTCGCCTTTCTCGCTCCCGAGCAGAAGATGACCGAGTCCGAGACGGACGAGATGATGGGGCTCTACGAGGACCTGGTCAGGACCGACGAGTACCGCCGGATCGGGGCCATCAACAGCTTCGAGCAGGACCTCTCCGGCCGCGTCGCCGAGATGAACCGCCGGGTCGTGGCGGCTCGCGGCGGCCTCGCCCGGAGAGCCTCGCGGTTCCTGCAGCGGGACGATCTGACCGTGCCGGAGAAGGTCGAGTCCTTCTGGAACGGGCTGCGCGCGAGGCTGTCGTCCCGGGCCAGCCGCGGCCTCGAAAGCTCCTGCCTGATCGGCTGGCACTCGATGGTGATCCGCACCACGGGCAGCGTGGCGCCCTGCTGCATCCTCCAGGGCAAGGAGCTGGGCAACGTCTACCGGCAGTCGGTCCGCGACGTCTGGCACGGCGAGGCCTACACCCGCTTCCGCTCCGAGCTCGTCCGCATCCTGCGCGAGGGCGCCGCCTGGAAGCACGACGAGGCCGCCGACCAGACCGTCGACTCGCTCTGCGGCATGAAGGGGGGATGTCCGGTGGGGACCTTCTACTACCAGCCCGACGTGCCCTTCCTGCGCTCGTTCAACCGGCTGCTGGGTTGACGCAGGGTTCTCCCTCCAGCGGGATTGCGGTATCGTCAGACCTCAATCCGGGAGTGGACCGACGGGCAGGGAACTTCAGGAAACACTCATGTTGGACCACGACGATCGCGAGAGCCAGATGCAAGAAGAGACCACTACCCTCGCGGGAGAGGACACCGCTGTCCCCGCCGGGGAACCTACCTTCGCGGCCCCCGAGCAGATCGAAGAGACCGCGCCTCACGCCGAGGAGCTCGCCCCCACGGCGGCCGAGGAGCAGACCCGGATCGAGTCCGAGGCCCCTCCCACCGACGAGCACGTCGCCCACGTCGAGAGCCAGAGCGCCCACGACCGCGCCGAGCTAGCGGCCGAGGGCGCGCGCTGGGGTCAGGTCGACGAGGAGGGCCACGTCCGCCTCCATGGAGCTGCCGAAGAGCCCGGCCGGATCGTCGGCAGGATGAAGGGCAAGAGCCCCGAGGCTGCCCTCGCCTCCTTCGCCCTCAAGTTCCGCCAGATCACGCAGCGGGTCGAGGACCTGGAGCGCGAGATGGAGGCGCACGACGACAAGACCCGCTTCGCCGGCCGCGTCCGCACCCTCCTCGGCTGGGTGCCCAAGGCCAACGCCCTGGGCGATTTCGACAGCCTCCTCGTCCGCCTCGACACGCTGGACGAGGCCGCCCGCGCCCAGATGGAGGAGAACCTCCGCCGCAAGGAGGAGGTCGTCGTGCGCATGGAGGAGCTCACCGAGTCGAGCGAGTGGAAGCAGACCGCCGAGGCCATCAAGGGCCTCCAGGCCGAGTGGAAGACGCTGGGGCCCGTGCCGCGCGAGCGCAACGACGAGCTCTGGCAGCGCTTCCGCGGCGCCGGCAACCGTTTCTTCGAGCGGCGCAAGGAGCATTACGAGACGCAGGAGCAGGAGCACAGGGAGAACCTCCGCCGGAAAGAGGAGCTCTGCGCCCGCGCCGAGGAGCTGAGCGGCTCCACGGATTGGAAGAGCACCGGTGACGCCCTCAAGACCCTGCAAGCGGAGTGGAAGGCGACCGGGCCGGTCCCCAAGGAGCACAACGAGGCCGTCTGGGAGCGCTTCCGCAAGGCCAACGACGCCTTCTTCGAGCGCCGCCAGACCCACTTCTCCCAGGTGGACACGGATCTCAACGAGAACCTTCGCCGGAAAGAGGAGCTCTGCGTTCGCGCCGAGGAGCTGAGCGAGTCGACGGACTGGCGCGCCACGGCCGAGGCGTTCAAGGGCCTGCAGGCGGAGTGGAAGGCGATCGGGCCGGTCCCCAAGGAGCAGAACGAGGGGATCTGGGAGCGCTTCCGCGGCGCCGCCGACGGTTTCTTCACCCGCCGCAAGACGCACTACGACCAGCTCGAGAAGGAGCAGAAGGAGAACCTGCGCCGCAAGGTCGCCCTCTGCGAGCAGGCAGAGACGTTGAGCGCGTCGGAGGAGTTCAAGGCCACGACGGAGGCACTCAAGGCGCTCCAGGCCGAGTGGAAGGCGGTGGGTCCGGTGCCCCGCACCCGGGCCGAAGCGCTCTGGGACCGCTTCCGCAAGGCCAACGACGCCTTCTTCGAGCGCCGCGCCGCCTGGTTCGCGGAGCGGGATCAGGACCGCTCCAAGAACAAGGGAGATTGGCAGGACCGGCTGCGCGAGGCCCTGGACCGCAAGAAGGACCAGGCCGACCGCCTGCGCGAGTCGATCCGCTACGACGAGGACACGGCCGAGCGCTGGCGCACCCGCATGACCGACATCCGCCCCGGCGCCCGCGAGCAGGAGATCCGGCAGGACATCGAGACCCGCCTGGCCGACATGGAAATCAAGCTCGGCACCAAGAGGGGGCGCCTGCAGGAGCTGGAAGCGGACATCCAGTCGATCGAAGCGAAGATGTAGGGGAGCAATGACTTAAAGGACCCAAAGGACTCAAAAGACTCAAAAGACCTAAAGGACAAGCGTTCCTTTCGTCCTTGGTGTCCTTTACGTCCCTTACGTCCTTTTGGTCCTTTCCGCCTGTTCTGGAGGGGCAATGTCGGAAGACGAAGTCTTCGTTCTCATCGGCTGCACGATCGTCTCTCTGTTCACCTGGCTTCCCTGGCTCTGGCACGCCGCCTTCACGGCGCGCCGGTGCTCCCGGCTGAGCCACCGCTGGGGGCTCTACGTCTTCCCGCTGATCTGCGCCGCGGTGCTCGCCGCGATCCTGCGCCTCTACTCGTCGTGGGACGTGCAGTCCAACCCCGTCTACATCGCCTTCTACCTGATCATGGGCGCTGCGTGGGTCGGCTTCGCCTCCCGCTTCCTCGGGCTTTTCGGATTGAGCGCCCGGGACGACGTGATCGAGCGGGCCAACCCGGCTGCGGCGTACGCGATCGGCGGCGCGCTCCTCGGGATCACCCTCTGCTTCGCGGGCGGCAACATCGGCAATGGGCCCGGGTGGTGGGTGGTCGTCTTCTCCGCCGCGCTCTCGACCCTGGCCTTCTTCCTCCTCTGGGCGCTGCTCCATCGCTTCACCGGGCTCGCCGATACGGTAACCATCGATCGCGATCCGGCGTCGGGGCTCCGCCTGG
>DASUNJ010000639.1:0-6675 GCA_036277235.1 Thermoanaerobaculia bacterium
CGGCATACCAAGTGTTCCGCAGGGGCCATGTCCCGATAATCGGCGTCAACCTCGCCCTTCCGGTGATACAAGCGGCAGGTCCTCAGACGTATGACGCCGTTATGATGCCCCTCTCCCTCGCCTTGGCGGAGCGCTGTGACGCCATTCTCCGCATCGGGGGTTTGTCTCGCGGCGCAGATGATGAAGTCGAACGGGTTCAAGCCCGCGGAGGACGTGTGTATCATAGCGTTGAGGAGATTCCTGATGTTTCGGGCGGGTCGGGCATGTTGCTCAAAGGATCTTGATAGCCGATCGTGAGGCCCATCGCAATGCTTACAGTCTTCATCTGGCAGTTTCGAGGGAAGTCCGTTGCATGGGGCCACGCCTCCCTCCTCGTAGATCGGACCTACATGTCCTGGTGGCCAGAAGAGCGTGGGCGAATCCGATCAAAGGTCATTAGCCAGATCTACACTGCCCACCCAATCCGGAATCGGACGTTTGAACAAGACGTCGCAGACGAACGTCAACAGCCCGATCACCGAGTACCGATCAGCGGCCTTGACGAGTCAGCCATCAAAGACTGGTGGCAAAGCTTCGGTCTTACGCGCGATGGGGTTCTCTATCAGGGTCCGCTACAACCCTGGGAGACCCTTGCACAGAATTGCTCGACCGTGGCGGCAAGAGGACTGGCCGCCGGCGGTGGTGACAAGTTCGCCCCATGGCGAAAGTCATGGAACGTCGTGTGGATCCCGAGCGATGTGCTCCAGTACGCTCAGGCAATTCAACATGGCATCAAAGCCGGTCGCTGAAGAGCTTCGGTTTGAACCGCTCGCCGCGCCCGACGAGCGTTCCTTTGAGGAGCTCTATGGGATTTATGCGGCGTCGATAGCGATTCGCGAGCAGAAGACCAGAGCCCAAATCACGGCCTTGGTGCTCAGGCCAGACTACAAGGTCCTTTTGGCGAAAAGACAAGGCGTGGTCATTGGTCTCAGCATGGTCTTTCTCCCCGTTCAAGAGTCGTTCTGTCTCTTGGAGTACATGGCAGTCCAGGCGATGCATCGGAATTCAGGTGTCGGAGCGTCGCTGTTTCGTCACAGCATCCAGGTAGCCGCCTCGATCCAGGGAGAGACATCCATGCTCTTGGAGGTCGATTCTCCGGATCAGGAGATCCACCGCCGAAGACAACAATTCTACAGGAGACTCGGTTGCCGCCGCATCGAGGGACTCTCGTATCTCCTGCCCCTGTCAGGAGAAGGTCCTCCGCCTGAGATGGATCTCATGGTGCATGTTTCACCTGCCATGAGCAGTATTCCGAAGTCTGCGTTGGAGCATTGGCTGAAGGTCATTTACCAGGATGCTTATGGCTGCTCGTCTGACGATTTCCGGATTGCCCTGATGTTGGAGGCCGTTCCCGATCCAGTAGGACTTGTCTGAGAATGGAAGGAGGGAATCGTGACGGAAGGCATTTTTTCAAACAGTTATTCGACAATGTGGACCGCTTTCGGAGCCATCGCTCAAGGTGTGGCGTCAATTTTCGCCATAGCTGCATTGATTTACTCAATGACGACGTTCAGAAAATCTCTGATGCTTTCGCACTATGGAGAATTGGACAGGATGTATTTCGATATCCTTAACATAGTGATGGCACACCCTGAGTTTGCCAATCCCAAGTCGCTGGAGAATGGAAGAGACAAGGCACAGTACGATGCATACGCCTTCATGGTCTGGAATTTTCTGGAGACGATTTACGATCGCTGCGGCGAGACTCAGCATCTGCGTCTGACCTGGTGCCCGGTCATGGAGTACGAGGCCAGCCTCCACAGAGATTGGCTTGATCGACCGGAAAACGCGAGAAAGTTCAAGCAAAAGTTTCTTCAGTTTGTCCACGGGGGACTCAAGCAGTGGTGACGAGGCTCACCCTCCATGCAAGCTTGCAGATGTCTTGAGAAAGATCGCCTTTCCATCTCCCGGTCCATAGAAATCGTCCAGCTCCGCCGCCAGCTCGTAGCCGCAGGCGAGATAGAACCGGCGGGTGCCGTCGTACTGGGCGCGCGTCGAGGTCTCGACATAGACGCGGGTGCGGCCGGCGGAGGCCATCCAGTCCTCCGCATCTTTCAGAAGGGCGGCGCCGATCCCCTTTCCCTGGTGCCGGGGATCGACCACGATCCAGTAGAGGTCGGCGGAGGCGAGCGTGCCCGCGATGGGACCCCAGCAGGCATAGCCCGCAACCTCCCCAGCCGTCTCGGCAACGAGAAAACGGTAATGGCTCTCCTCTCCCTGCGTAAGCCGGTCGTCGATCAGCTCCAGAGCAACCTCGACCTCTTCCGGATTGAAAAACGCTGTCTCACCAATCAGTTTCTCCAAAGGCGCCCGATCGCCGCTTTCCAAAGATCGGCGTACCTTCACGGGAGGGGGCGCCCCTCTCCCGGGGGAAGGGTGTGCGATGGGAGAGGGGACGGGGGTGAGGGGCTTTTGCGCCGCCTCCAAGATCCGGCGAATCACTTCCCCCGCCGAAAGCCCCGCCTTCCCCGCCGACGCCATGAACCCTGCGTTCGCCGCGAGGCACGGGTTCGCATTCACTTCCAGCACGTGGGGAACGCCGTTCTCATCCAACCGGAAATCGACCCGGGCATAGCCGCCCAGCCCGCACAACCGCCAAGCCGCGAGAGCCATTTCCCGGACCTTCCCGAGCACCGGGGTCTCTTCCGGAAAACCGCGAACCGAGTGGATGTAGGCGAAGGAGCTTTCGTCCCACTTGGCGTCATATCCCAACACGCGGGACATCCCTTCGGGGAAGCCGTCGTAAAGCATTTCGGCGATCGGGAGCACTTCGACCCCATCTCCATTCGCCAGCAGGGACACGTTCAGCTCGCGGCCGGGGAGATAGTGTTCCACGAGCACGGGTTGATCGGGGAAGCGGCGGGCGAGGTTGGCTCCGCGCTCCAAGGCGGCTTCGCGGGTGGCGCAGACCGGATCGCCTTCCATTCCGATCGAGGCGTCCTCCCAGGCCGGTTTCAGGATCCAGGGGGGAGGCACGCGGTCGAGCACTTCCGGCCGGTCGATATCGAGACGGCCGCCGGGAGCCACGGCCACGCCCTCGCACGCGAGCAGCGCCCGGGTCGCGATCTTGTCCGTGGTCAGCGCGTGAGCCGCCGGAGGAGAGCCGGTATAGGAGAGGCCCGCCAGCTCCAGGACCGCGGTGCTGTCCGTATGGATGTAGGGGCGCCCCGGCGGAGATTCGATCAGGTTGAAGATCACGGTCTCTTGCCGGAGCGCCTGCCCGCGAAAGATCTCCAGGGTCCGGCTCGGCTCGACGGCGATCCGGACGGAAGGGATCCCGAGCTCGCCGAGCGCGGACTCGACGAGCTCCACCTGGGCCAGAACGTCGGAGGTGGAGGGGTCGTCCTCCTCGCCGACCGGATTGTGAGCTATGACAACTCTCAGCTCAGAGCCCCCAACGGCGGCTGGCTGCGTCCACGATCGATTCGAGCAGTTGCTCGAAGGAGATGCCGGCCATGCCGGAGAGGATGGGCAGGTCCGAGTAGGCGGGGTTGAGGCCGGGCAAAGGATTGATCTCCAGGAAGCACGGCTCGCCGTTCTCGTCGCAGCGCAGGTCCACCCGTCCGGCATCCCGGCACGAAAGAGCGCGATAGGCCGCGAGCGCCACCTCTCTTGCACGCATCCCGAGCGCGTCTCCGTCCAGGAGCCGGTACTCCGTCCGGGTCTCGAACTCCGCCTTGTTGAGCGCGGTGTATTCGGTGTCGGAACCGTCCTTGAAGACGACCTCCATCACTCCCAGCACCCGCGCCTCGTCGCCGTTGCCCACGATCCCCACCGTCACCTCGCGACCGGGGAGATAGCGCTCCACGAGCACGGGCTGGCCAAAGGTCTTGAGCAGCGCGGCGCAGGTCTCGCGCAGCTCGCCCCGGCTGGAGATCCGGGAGCGGCCGTCGATCCCCTTCGAGCTGCCTTCGGCCACGGGCTTTGCGAAGAGCGGCAGCTCGAGGGGCACGGTCTCCGCGTCCTCTTCGGTCTCGACGACGGCGAAGGACGGCGTGGGCAGGCCGATGTCTCTCACCAGCCGCTTGGCGAGCGGTTTGTCGAGGGTGATGGCGCAAGTGAGCGGGTCCGAGAAGGTGTAGGGCTGGTCGAACATCTCGCAGACCGCGGGCACCTGCGCTTCGCGCGAGCGCCCGCTCATGCCTTCCGCGATGTTGAAGACCAGGTCCCAGCGCTCGCCCGCGGCGAGACGGCGGGCCAGCTCGGTTCCCCGGCCGACCCGCTCGACCTGGTGGCCAAGACCGCGGAGAGCTCCCTCGATCCCGGCGATGGTGACCTCTTCGTCGAGCTCCATGACCTCGTGGGGCTCGAACCCCGCGGCCAGGTAGTCCGCTTTGAGGTCGTAGCAGAGTCCGATCCTCAGCGATCGTCTACCGTTCATCGGTGCTCGACCGGATCGGGATAGTTGTACGTCTCGCCCGACCAGTTGCGCAGCTTCACCTGCCCGTCCGTATAGTCAAGGATCGTCCGGCTCTGGAGCGGAACCTTGCCGCCGCCGCCGGGCGCGTCCACCACGTAGGTGGGCACGGCGTAACCGGTGGTATGGCCCCGGAGCTGATCCATCAGCTCCAATCCCTTTTCGAGCGTGGTGCGCAGGTGGCCGGTGCCGACCACCGGATCAGCCTGATAGAGGTAGTAGGGCCGCACGCGCAGCTTGAGCAGCCCATGGAAGAGATCGCGCAGCTCCTCGACCGAGTCGTTGACGCCGCGCAGCAGCACGGTCTGGCAGCCGAGCGGGATGCCGCCGTCGGCGAGACGGTCGCAGGCTTCGGCCACCTCGGGCGTCAGCTCGCGGGCGTGGCAGAAGTGCATCGAGAGCCAGGCGCGGTGCTTGCGGAGCACCTTGACCAGCTCGGGCGTGATGCGCTGCGGCACGAACCCGGGGATGCGGGTGCCGAGGCGCACGAATTCGATGTGCGGGATGGCGCGCAGCCGGCCGAGGAGCTGGTCGAGCGAGGCATCCGACATGAGCAGAGGATCGCCGCCGGAGATCAGCACGTCGCGGACCTCGGTGTGCTTTTCGAGATAGGCGAGAGCGGCGTCGACCCGGCGGCCGAGCGGCTCGAGCTCGCCCTGGCTGACCAGGCGGCTGCGGGTGCAGTACCGGCAATAGGCCGCGCAGGTGTCGAGCACGAGGAAGAGGACGCGGTCGGGGTAACGGTGCACGAGCCCTTCGACCACGGTGTCGTTGTCTTCGCCGCAGGGATCGGCCATGTCGTCCGGGCTGACGATCAGCTCGGAGTCCTGGGGCACCACCTGCAGGCGGAGCGGGCAGCCGGGATCGAGCGGATCGATCAGCGCCGCGAAATGGGGCGTGATCGCGACGGAGAACTTCTCGCTCGCCAGGATCAGGCCGCGGCGCTCCTGGTCCGTCAGCCGGAACACTTTCTCGAATTGATCGAGCCGAGTGAGCCGGTGACGCATCTGCCAGCGCCAGTCGTTCCAGTTTGCGGGCTCATAACGCTCTCCGAACAGCGAGCAGATCGCGTCGCGCCGGTGAGCTTCGGTTTCGATCGAGGCAAAGGCCTCTCGCTTCATCTCGGTTTTCCTCCGTGAGGTAAAGCGGGGGTGAAACGGTTCGACGGAACGGTCCGGGGGGCCGTCTCACAAGGGACGGCCCGCCAGGATCGATCACCCGGCAGAAAAGCCCCGGAGGGCTCGGTGGTCATGATGAGGTTACGTTAGGCCTTGAGTACGGCACCGCGCACGAGGACCGTGCGCCAGCGCCGGGGCCGAGGTTGATGGGATTTGGACGCGAAAAGGCAAACCACTGCCCGACGACCCGCGCCGGACAGCCGAAGAGGCCGCGATGTCAGGGGTACTCGGAGGTTGGTCGGGGGCCACGTTTACGTCCACGATCTTTACGATAGCGGACTTCTACCTCATGTCAAGAGGGAATTTCAGGCAATTTCGGATGGTTGTGTCTCAGCTTCGGCGGGCCGGCTAGAATAGCCGGCCATGAGCGACCATCAACCCACCATTTTCGACAAGATCCTGTCGGGAGAGATCCCGAGCTACAAGGTGTACGAGGACGAGCACGTCTTCGCGTTCCTGGACATCGGCCCGCTTTCGGACGGGCACACGCTGGTGATCCCCAAGGAGCGCAAGGCGCAGCTCCACCAGCTTTCGGACGAGTCGGCCGCGGCCATCGGCCGGGTGCTCCCCCGGCTCTGCCGCGCGGTGATGCGTGCCACCGGCGCCTCTGCCTACAACATCCTCCAGAACAACGGCTCGGAGGCGCACCAGGTGGTGATGCACGTTCACTTCCACATCATCCCCAAGTTCGGGCAGGAGGGGCTGGGCATCGGCTGGCCGGCCCGGAAGCTTTCCGAAGCGACCGCCCGCGACCTGCTGGACCGGATGCGCAAGGCGCTCGAAGGCTGATGCGGGCCGCCGAGATCCGTGGCTCTTTCGGCCTGGACAATCTGACCGTGGGGGAGCGCCCCGATCCGCGCCCCGGTTCCGGTCAGGTCCTATTGAAGATGCGTGCCGCCTCGCTGAACTACCGCGATCTGCTGACCGTCCAGGGCAAGTACAACCCCAAGCTGAAGCTCCCCCTGATCCCGTGCTCGGACGGCGTGGGCGAGGTCGTGGAGCTCGGGGAGGGCGTCACCCGCGTCCGGGTCGGGGACCGGG
>DASUNJ010000640.1:0-7968 GCA_036277235.1 Thermoanaerobaculia bacterium
GTCGATACCGGGGTTGGTTCCGGCTCTTCGTCGGCGGCTATGAACCAGTCCTTCGTTCGCTTCCCCATCTGCTGCAACACGGCGTCGGGGGCGAGATCCGCAATATGGCGGCGGTCGCGCAGGGGAGTGGAGAGATCTCTCCTTTCGATGCCGCGCCGCTTGTTGCCCGACTCATTGAGCGGTCCGGACGTGCGTGCGGGTCGATTCTTGACGTGGGCTGTGGGAACGGACAGCTTCTTTGTCAAATCTTGGAACGTTTCCCGGGCGCTTTCGGCATTGCCGCGGATCCTTCAGCGACCGTGCTCGCTGAGGCGCGGCGGACCATCTCGGCGCGCGGACTTGAGAGTCGCGCCCAGCTTATCGAGGGGGACTCCTTCGGTGTCCCCGACACCAAGCGCGCACCGGACTTTATCCTCGCAGCCTTCACGCTGCAGGAAATCTTGGGCCAGAGCGGAGAGGATGTTCTCGTCGATCGAATGATTTCGGCGAGCCTTAGATGGCCGAGTGCCCAATGGCTCGTGGTGGAAGTGGACCATCAACCTCAAAGCGAGGTAATGCACACGGTGTATGGGCTGGGTTACTACAATCCTTATTTCCTCTTTCACCCCCTTACCCGCCAGACTCTCCTACCGCGCCAGGAATGGATCAGAATCTTCCAGCGGGTCGGCCTGACAGCGGAATCAGTCCTCACGGCTGATCCCGCCATCGATCCCACCGGTCTTGAGCTAGGCTTTCTCCTTCAGCGCACCTCGTGAGCTTGGTGACGGTCAAGAAGGAAACCGAAACTCTACGGAGCGGAGCCTTGTGGACCAAAAACCCCAGAAGACGCGCCAGAGAAGTTTGGAGAGAAAAGGATTCCTCAGGCTCAAGCCTCGGAGCTCGCAACTTGGTCGGCGACAGTCTCCTTCCGTTCGGGGGTTGAGTCGATCTTGTTGGACGGCTCTCTCCCGGGATCGGGCATGCCGCCCTCGCCTCTCTGGCGTCTTCCCTCTTCGAGGGGAGAAGGTACCGATCCGGCTCGGGCCAGCGCACCTGAAGCGGGAACGCCGCCGTCCCGGGCCGCGACGGTCCCCTTCCGTCCGGGGGCGATGCCACCGCGAAGGACGGCTTCCGCCCCCGGATCGAGCATGCCGCCTACGGCGCTGCGGACGCTTTTTCGCTCCGAGTGGGTCATCCCCATCCAGGTGGGCAACACTCCGATTCCGAAGCGAAACACTGCGATCGGGATGCGCGCGTCACAACCCGGAATGCGAACGCAGTACTTGCAGAGGAGAGGGTCTCATCCCGGGATGGGGACCGTTTCGATCCGGATGGGAGCCTTCCCCACCGGGATGGCAACCTCTCCCATCAGGATTGCGACGGTCGCCATCTGCATGGGAGCCTCTCCCAGTGGAATGAGAAGGCTTCCGGTCTGGAACGGAAGCTCCCGATCAGGATCGGAGCCTCTCCCAGCAGGATGGGGATGCCCTCCCATCCCGCTGGGAATGTTGCCCATCGGGATCGTAGCGTTGCCTCTCGACGGGCCATCTTCCACCAAGCCCGCCACGCGCTCCCGGTACTGCTCCGGCGTTGGACGGAGGGAGGGCGAAGAACTAGACTTAGTCCGATCAGCTTAGTCCTTGGAGGTCGATATGGTAACCGTCAACATCCATGAAGCCAAGACTCAACTCTCGAAGCTGGTCGATCAGGCTGTCAAAGGCGAAGCGTTCGTGATTGCCAAGGCGGGCAAGCCTCTGGTGAAGGTGGCGGCGCCCAAGGAAGTGGCGCCCGAGGAAGTGACAGGCGTTCCGAGAGTTCGGGCCGCTGGGAGTCGAGGCGATCCTCCGGCAAGATCCTCACACCCGTCCCAACGAGACCTAGAGGTCGCCGGCGCCTGCCGGCCTGCCTGCCTTGATGATTTGACCCAATCGGGTGGATTCCCTAGACTCTGAAGGTGCCCGAACCAGGCAAGCGCGCGAGGCTGCTTCGGGCACTCTGCAGGAACGAACGCACAGGAGGAGCCCGGCATGGAAGTCGAACGCCGCATCGAGCAGCTCGTGGGTCGTCAACTCGTGCTAGAGCTTCCCAAGAGCTTCGAGAATCACCGGGTTGAGGTCATCGTCTTGACGCTCGACAACGAAAAACAGACGGATCGCCGGCCACATCCTTCCATCGCGGGCAAGATAAAGATCCATGGTGAGATCTTCGATAGCGTGCCTGTAGACTTAGTCCGATCAGCTTAGTCCGTGGAGGTCGATATGGTAACCGTCAACATCCATGAAGCCAAGACGCAGCTCTCGAAGCTGGTCGATCAGGCTGTCAAAGGCGAAGCGTTCGTGATTGCCAAGGCGGGCAAGCCTCTGGTGAAGGTGGCGGCGCTGGATGCCCCTCCGATGCCGCAACGGCTGGGCTTCCTCGCGGGTGAGATCGCCGTGCCCGAAGATTTCAACTGCATGGGCGAAGCCGAGATCGCGACCCTGTTCGGGAACCCCTTCAGCGGATCACAAGGACAAATCGGGTGAGGAGGGACGTCACATGTGGTCGATCGTAAAGCCAATTCCGAACACGCACCACACCAGCAACCCGATCACGGTCACTGCGAGCGTCCAGAGCCGCGGACGAATCGCATAGGCGAAGGGTGAGGCCAGCACCACGGCGCAGAAGGTTACGAACAAGGCGTTGCTGGCGAGGGAGTGGTACTGGAGGCGCGGAATCGCGGTCACGGCCGCGAGCGGGCCGAGCGCTCCGAAGGTCCACATCTTTCCGGCGCTGTACGGCTTCGCGGAAATCAGGAAGAAGAAGGACAGGAGCTGAGCACACGCGTATAGCACGAGAATGATCGCAAGGGCTTGTACGCGCGAGGGTCTAGCCGGCATGGAGCAAGAATAGCGGAGAGGGCGGCATCCCAGGTATGCCGCCCCTTCGCCTCCTCAGGCGCTCAACACGCCGACCAGCGTCGCCTTCGGCCGGCGGAGGCGTCGAATGCCACGCACGATCCCCACGATCGTCACGATTCCGATCACCAAGATTGTCACCCCGATCGACAGGTTGATCCATTTTGCCAGCTCGTCGATCTTGGCCGATGGACCGTTCGTGACAGCAACTTCGACCCAGGACCTGACGGAGAGCAGGGTGCAGATGAGGGCCAGCTCGGCGGCGGCGATGCCAACGCGAAGGCGCGAGCGGAGCGGCGTCCACCAGGGCCGGACGGTGTTGACGGCGTCTATCGCCGCCGCGGCCAGCGCCACCAGCAGGATGGGCCAGTAGAGGGTTGTCCAGATCGGCGCCAGCGTGATCCGCAGGGGCTCGACCGAGGGCAGCCGGAGCACGTCCACCCACCACAGAACGAAGATCAGATTCCCCACCAGGTCTCCAATCGATTCAGAGCGCGAGATCCGGTTGGGATCGCGCTCGACCGGCAGCTTCCGCGGACTCCACCGTACCAGAATCTTGGACCTCTCCGCGAACGCGAAGCCCACGGTGATCACAGTGAAGGCGAACACGACGATCAGAAGAAAGGATTCCAGGCTGCCGATCAGGGCGAGGCCGGGATGCTCCGCGCGATAGGAAGGCACGAAGATCACGAGGAAAAGCCAGGTCAGCAGCCACGGCATCAGGTAGCACAGGCCCACCATCTTCAGCACGAACTGGTAGACCGGGAACCACACCGGACCGATCAGATGCTGCTGCGGCAGATAGCGCTGCGCCACCAGCATCGGATGTCCCCAGCGCTGGAGAATGGCCTCCAGATCGCTCTCGTCGAGCCTGCGGCCGAGCTCGGCCTCCTTCTCTTCGATCTGCGAACGGATGTCCTCGGACAGCTCGGCGAGGATGTCCTCTTTCTGTTCCTTGGGCAGCAGCCACTTCACGGACTGCAGGTAGCGATCGAGAAGCTCCATGAGCGTTGCTCCTTTTTATAGGATTTCGTCCAACGAGGAATTGATGCGCCTCCACTCGGCGACGAGCTGCTCGAGGGTCAGCCTGCCTTCCGGGGAGAGACGGTAGAAACGTTTGTTCCGCTTGTCCTCTTCTTGCCATCGGCTGACCAGCAGCCCCTGGCTTTCCAGCCGGCGCAGAAGCGGGTACAGCGTGCCCTCTTCGATCGCCATCCCGTGATCGGCGAGGGTCTTGCGCAACGTGTAGCCGTACTGCTCGTTCCGCAGCTCGGCCAGCACGGCCAGGATCAGGCAGCCGCGGCGGAGCTCGAGTCGGAGGCTTTCAAACATGTCGGTGGTCATTGGTCCCCGTGCGTCGCATAGTGTACGGTGCACAGTATGCGGCGCACAGGTTGGGCTGTCAAGGCCCCAAACAGCCGCAGAAAGCAGGAAAATGGAAGACCTACGGCATCATGAACGTCACCGGTCCCAGGGCGGTCGCGGCGCACGAGGGGTCGAGCCCCTGGACCGAGGCGCGATCGGTGAAGTCGCGGATCAGGTTTACGATGCACGCTCCGCCGTCGCCGTGGCCGCCTCGCGCCACGACCACGTGCAGGCTGTTCGTCATGTGGCGCGAGGCCTGCTCCGCCTGCTCCGGCGGGGTGACCGGATCGCGCTCGCCGGAGATGAGCAGCACGGGCACGTCCGAGCTCACGGGCTCGTGAACCTTCTTCACCTTCCCTTGCGGCCAGATCTTGCAGACCGCCTTCTGCTGCAGGATGCGGTAGTCGCCGAGGTAGGTCCCCTGCGTGTTCTCGCTGATCATCGGCTCGGTGATGAACGGCAGGTCCTCGGCGCAGGTGACCGAGAAGAGCAGGCCCATGGCGAGGGCCTCGTCGATCCCCAGCCGCTGCTCGATCGCCATCTGCACGAGCGGCTCGAGATCGCCCTGGACGGCCCTGCGGATCTGGAGCGGCAGGCTCCCTCCCCCCTGGCCGTAGAGGAGGAAGCGGATGCCCTCGGCCACCATGCCCCAGTCCGGCCGCACCTCCTGCCTCTCGCCCGTGCGCGTGTTCGTGACGGTCACGGTCACGCCCTCGTCGATCCGCTCCTGGATCGCCAGCAGGTCGGCGTTGACGTCGGGATAGGCGGCACGGCACTGGGGCTGCGCAGCGCATTCGGCGAGCAGCAGGTCGAGCGCCCGCTGGCCGGCATAGGCGTGGCGCAGGGGGAGGTGCAGCCCGGGATTGACCACGCCCACGAGCACCACGCTGCGCACGGTCTCCGGATGCCGCTGCCAGTAGACCTGCGCCATGCGCGTGCCGTACGAGCCGCCGCTCAGGTTGATCTGGTCATAGCCGAGCCACTGCCGGACCTCGTTCAGGTCGTCCGCGAAGATGGACGTGGTGTACTGCGTCAGGTTCGCGCGCTTCCCCAGCTTCGCCCGGCACTTTCGGACCTGCGCGGGCGGGAAGAGCTCCCCCGCGGTGCGGCGGAAGTCGACCGGCTCGCCGTAGAAGGAGCAGTCGAGCGGGTTCGACCGGCCGGTGCCGCGCTGGTCGATCAGCACGTAATCCCGCTTCTGGCGCAGGGGGCTCCGAGCCAGGCCGCCGGCGATGTCCGTGATCCCCTGCCCCGGGCCGCCGCCGAATTCGAAGATCGGGTCGGGCTGCTTGTCCGGTCCCAGCGCCGGGAGGATGACGATGTTGAGACCGATCTTCCTCCCCTGCTTCTTCTCGCGGTTCTCCCAGACCGGGTAGGTGGCGCAGAGCACCTCCTGGTCGTAGCCCGGCACCCGGCAGGGATGCGGCTTGACCTCGCGCGCCGATTGACCTCGGGCCGGAGCGGACGCCCACAGGAAGGGCAGGAACAGGGCGAGAAGGGCGATGGAGCGGATGGGGTTTGGCATCGCTTTCGTTGCCCTGGATCGATCAGCGGCCGGGCGGCGGCGGGGGAGG
This sequence comes from Thermoanaerobaculia bacterium, assembly GCA_036277235.1. Lineage (GTDB taxonomy): Bacteria > Acidobacteriota > Thermoanaerobaculia > Multivoradales > UBA5704 > DATMER01. The sequence goes on from DASUNJ010000640.1 coordinate 5,813, forward strand.
CTCGTCCGTCGGGGGCGGATCTTCCACGACCGGCGGCGGCGTGTTCGAGGTCGGCTTGGGCTCGAGCAGGGCGCCCGGCTCGCCCGAGGTGGCATCCTGCATCGGGGTCGCGGCCGGCGGGGGCGCGGCCTCGTTCAACCCGAGCCTCTCGTCTTCCGTGGGCGGGCGCGTGCCCAGGAAGCGGCGGAACCCTTCGGCTCCTGGCGGCGGCTCGGCCACGATCAGCGACTTCTTCTCCAGGTCGGCCATGTAGCTGGCGACCTCGTCCTGCATCCGCCGACGCTGCTCGCGCATGCGGATCTGCTCCTGCACTTCGGCAAAGGCGGGGACCCGCGCGTCGCGGCGCTCCACCACCTCCAGGAGGTGCAGGCCGCCGCGCCCCGCCACGGGCTCCGTCAGCGTACCGGGCGCCAGCTTCCAGACGGCCGACTCCAGGCTCGGATCGAGGTCACCCGGCGAAACCCAGCCGATGTCGATGACGTTGCTGGTGTGTCCCTTCTGGGCATGCTCGGCCACGGCGTCGGCGAGCGACTTGCCTCCCGCGACAGCCTGCCGGATCCCGGCGGCCAGCGCTGCCCGCTCCTCGGCGGTGGGGAGGCCACCCTCCTCCAGCACCACGACCTCGCGGAGCTGGAGCTGCTCGGGCTGGCGGAATTCCTCCCGGTTCTTCTGGTAGAGGCGCCGCAGGTCGTCCTCGTCGAGCTGGATGCGGCTCTGGACCTCCCGCGCCATCACCTCCCGCGCCCGCAGGTCGCGCCGCAGGCGCTCCCGAAGCTCGGGCGCGGTCATCCCCGACTGGGCGAGCGCCGCCACGAACTGCTCGTCGGTCTCGATGCCGAAGTTCTGCTTCATCTGCCCGACCTGCTGGTCGATCTGCGCGTCGGAGACCTCGACCCCGAGCTGCTCGGCCCGGGATTCGATGAGGAGCTCTTCGAACATGTCCTTGAAGGCGAGCTCTCCGACCTGGGCCAGGAGCTGCCGGCGCTCTTCAACACCAAGCTCCTGCTGGCGCAGGATCTCCTGGGCCATGCCGGCGCGCCGCTGCTCGTAGTCGTAGAGCGTGGCGATCTGGTCGTTGACCCGCAGCACGACTTTGTTGACCAGCTCGGCGCGGAGCGCGGCCGGCAGCAGAAGAAGGATAAAGAGGGGGACGGTGAGGAGTCGCTTGGTAGTCATCAGAGATAAGAACCCTTGTAGTTGAAGGGAAGATTCCGGCCGTGGACCTCGACATTGTATTGGGTGCGCCCCTCCCGCACCAGTTCCGCGAGATGGCGGTCCGCCCGCTCCTGCCGCAGGCGCTCGGCGATCTCCTCCCGCGCGTCCTCCAGCGGCACCACCCCGGCGGGGGGACGGTCGATCACCTGGAAGACGTGGAACCCGTACTCCGCCGGCACGATCCGGCTCACCTCCCCAGGCTTCAGGGAGAAGATCACGTCCGCGAAGGCGGGAGGCAGGTCCTCCCGCGCGAGCTCCCCCTGGTAGCCGCCGGTCTGGGCGCTCGGGTCGCGGGAGAGCCGCCGCGCCACCTCGATGAACTCCTCCCCGGCCGCGAGCTGCTGGAGGGCCTGCTCGGCGGAGGCGCGGTCGTCGGTGAGGATCTGGCGCAGCCGCACCCGCTCCGGCCGGACGAACTCCTGGCGCCGCTGGTCGTAGTAGCGGGCGATCTCCTCTTCGGCCGGCTCTTCGTCGAGGTCCTTCTGGAGGAGCGCGTCGATGGCATCCCGCGGGCCGCGTTCAGCCGTGCGGAGCAGCCCGCGGTCGCCCGCCATGCGCACCAGCACCCTCTCGTCGAGGAACTGGTCGAAGAGCTGGGAGAGCACGTCGCTCGCGAGCACGCTGTCCGAGTCGCCCGCGGTCTGGGCCACGTAGTCCTCGAACTCGGAGTAGCGGACCTGCTGATCGCCGATGCGGGCGACGACGTCCGGGGCGGGGGGCTCGGGGCGGGCGCAGGCGACCGAGAGGAGGAGAAGAGGCCAGAACCTCACTGTGACAGCTCCCGCAACGTCTCCCGCGCCACGCCGAGCATCTCCCGCGCTCCCCGGGCGGTCAGCGTCAGCACGCCGGTCGGGCTGAAAGTCGCGCCGGGCCGGGTCGAGACCATCTCGATCAGCCGGTCGACGTCGATGCGCGCGTCGCGCCGCAGCCGGATGATCAGC
>DASUNJ010000641.1:0-6332 GCA_036277235.1 Thermoanaerobaculia bacterium
GATCTTCTTCCCGACGCGCGCCCGGGTGCGGATGATCGGCACACCGTCCACCGACGTCACGGCTTCGAGCTCGTGGCCGTTCACTTCGACCGTGGTCGAGCCCGGGGAGGCCGGAACGCCCCGCTCGAGGACGTACTGCCGCATCACTTCCGACGAGTTGAAGTAGTTGGTGAAGAAGCGACCGGGGGTGACGCCGTCCGGAGCCTTCACGTTGGCCAGGTCGAGGCCCATGTAGGTGAGGGAGTAGGCGCCGAAGCCGGAGGTCTGCTCCTCGGAATCGACGACGTACTGGTTCATATAGATCGGACCGGCCGGCTGGAGGCGGCCCGGCAGGAGCGCCGCGGCAGCCTTGGGATCCGCGGGGATCCAGCTCGAGTAGATCATGCGGCTGTCGATGACCAGCTGAGGCGCGGCGAGAACCGACCGGGAAACTCGGCTGTCGACCTCGAGCTCCGGGGCGGCGAGAGTGGATTGGGACATTGGATCGATCTCCTTGATGTTGTGACTGCTGGATGTGACTTGCTTCTGTTCTCCACTCGGAGGTACGCAGGATACCCCGTGCTCCCGCCATGCCGAGTCGTGCTACACTCGTAGAACAATCCTGAAAGGAGGCACGAGTGTCCACGGCGCGTTGGAGCGATGCCGACTTGGAAGCCTGGCGTCAGTACGGAGACCCACCGGCCGACGAGGCGGTGAGCAGGGTCCTCGCCTCGGGAGACGTGAAGGCCGTGCAGGGGCTCATGAACACTCTCGTCCTCAACGATGCGCCGGCTCCTGCCGATCTCCCCCCCGAGCTCGCGGAGTACCTGGAAGAGACGGGCAGGATCGATCCGGCGTCCCTGCCGGCGCCGGAGAAGGGGGAACAGCTCTTCGCCGAGTTCGGCCCCGAGATGCTGATGTTGCTCGGCTGCTACTCGCTGCCGCTCACCTACGGCGCCAGGAAGGGGGTCCATGTCCTCTACCGGACCGGCTACCTGCTGCGCCGTCCCAACCGGCGGGTGTTCGAGACCATGCAGATGATCGTCGACGTGCTCTCTCCGGGAGGGCTGGACCCGGCGGGCAAGGGGATTCGCGCCGCCCAGAAGGTCCGGCTGATGCACGCGGCCGTCCGCACGCTCATCCTCCAGGACAGGACGAACCCCTGGGACACCGCCCAGCTCGGCATCCCGATCAACCAGGAGGACCTGGCGGGAACCCTCATGTCCTTCTCGTGGCTGGTGCTCGACGGCCTGAACAAGCTCGGCATCCACGTCTCCGAGGACGAGCAGCAGGTCTACCTGGACACCTGGATCGCCGTGGGGAGGATCATGGGGGTCCGGCCCGAGCTCCTGCCGGCCGACATGCAGGAGGCCGGTGAGCTCACCCACCTCATCCTGGGCCAGCAGGTCGATCCGTGCGAGGAGTCCCGGCTGTTGACGCAGGCCCTGCTCGAGATGCTGGGGGAAAGCACGCCGCCGGGCTTCAAGGAATTTCCCGCCGGATTGATGCGCCACTTCCTCGACCACGACGTGGCGGAAGGCCTCGGCATCCCGCAGTGCCGGCTGGCGGAGCACCTCGCGGTGGCCGAGTCCCACATGCAGGGACGCGTCGGGCAGATCCTCGGCGGGTCGTGCCTGGGGCGCCCGCTCCGCCACTTCAACGTAGCCCTCCTGCAGTGGCTGATCAACGTGGACCGCGGGGGCAGGCGGTCCCAGTTCGCCATTCCCGATGATCTCCAGAAGTATTGGCACCAGCCGCTCGTCGAAGAGGAAGGTTTCGGAGAACGCCTGTTCAAGTGGATCAAGGCCTGAGGGCGACCTGCGCGAGGAGGCCGGCGTGAGCCTCTCCCGATCCGGGGCGGAGCGCGGCTTTCCTTTCAGCATCGGCAGCTACCGGATCGAGACGCTGCTCGCTTCCGGTGGCATGGGAGCCGTCTACCGTGCCTTCGACGAGGTGCTCCGGCGGCCCGTGGCGGTCAAGCATCTCCTGACAGGCCAGAGCCATCCGACAGCCTCTCAGCGGTTCCGCCGCGAGGCGCGGGCCGTGGCCCGGCTCAACCACCCTGCCATCGTCCACATCTATGAGATCGTCGCGACGGAGCAGGGCGACTGGATCGCCATGGAGCTGGTGGAGGGGCAGACCCTCTCCCAGCTGATCCGGAACCGGGGCCTCCCGTTGCCCGACGCCCTCCAGCTCGGACGGGAGATCGCGGAGGGTCTTGCCGAGGCCCATGCCCAGGGCATCGTGCACCGCGACCTCAAGGCGAGCAATGTCATGGTCACCCCGTCGGGGCACGCGAAGATCCTCGATTTCGGGCTCGCCAAGTTCGTCTCCGAGGCCAGCGAATCGGACCTCTCGCAGAGCGGCATGCTGCTGGGCACCTATCACGCCATGTCGCCCGAGCAGGTCCAGGGGCTGCCGGTGGATCATCTGTCGGACCTCTTTTCCCTGGGATCTCTCCTCTACGAGATGCTCACCGGCGTGTCGCCGTTCCGCAGCGCGACGGTGAACGAGACCCTGGCCCGGATCTGCAGCCTGCAACAGCCTCCGGTCTGCGAGTTGAAGCCGGAGGTCTCGCGGGAGCTCTCGGACCTGGTCGGCCGTCTCCTGTCGAAGGCCGCGAGCCAGCGGCCCCGGAGCGCCCGCGAAGTCGCCAGGCACCTGCAACGGCTCGAACGGAGCGGGGGCTTCGCTTGGCAGGACATGGAGCGGCAGCCGGGCACGGAGGCCCCGGCGGACCTCAGCGGAGGGACCACCCTGGTCGAGAACGTGCCCGCGAGGCCGCAGGCAGCCGGGAGCCCCCCCACGGCCCCCACCTGGTCCAGCCGCGAGCTCCGCCAGATGACCGTGGTCTGTTGCGAGCTGGACGCCGGGGATGCCTCTCCCGATCCGGAGACCCTCTACGGGCTCATGCTGCAGCTCCGGGGGCTGGCCGGCTCCGCGGCAAGCCGGTACGGCGGCCTTCTCGGGAGCGTGCTCGGCCGCCGCCTGCTGCTCTATTTCGGTTTTCCCCAGGCTTACGAAGACAACGCCGGGCGCGCGGTCCGGGCGGCCCTCGACCTGATCTCCGAGGTCGCGCGCATCCCTCTGTCGCTCCGGGTGGGGATCCACACCGGCCCCGCCGTGGTGGCGACCCTGCCGGGTGCTCCGGAGCCGGTGAACCTGGGAGCGACCCTGGATCTGGCGATCGCGCTCCAGTCGCTGGCCGAGCCGGGCAGCGTGGTCGTGAGCCCCGCCACCGGCGCGCTGCTCCCGCGGAGCTTCGCCCTCGAGCCTCTGGCGCCGGCGCGGCTGCCCGGCCTCTCCGAGCCGGTCTCCCCGCAGCGGGTCCGCGAAGCCGTGGGCCTGCCGGATGAAAGCATGGCCGCCCTCACGCGGTTCGTGGGCCGGGAACCGGAGTTGGCGATGCTCCTGGGCCGCTGGAGCCTGGCCTGCGAGGGGACGGGGCAGGTGGTGCTGATCAGCGGCGACGCGGGGATCGGCAAGTCGCGCCTGACTCGGGCGCTCCGCGAGCGGCTGGGCGAGCGTGCCGCCAGATGGATTTCCTGCTATGGCTCTCCCCTCGTCCAGAGCTCGCCTCTTCAGCCGGTCATCGACCTGCTGCGGAGCATCCTGGCCAGGGAGGCTGGCGATTCGCCCCTCGATCAGCTCGAGGCATTCCTCGGCCGCTCCTCGCAAGAGGAGGCCCTGCCGCTTCTCGCCGCGCTCCTGGACCTGCCTTCCTACGGCCGCCATCCCGCGCCGAACCTGGCCCCGGAACAACAGAGGGTGAAGACGCTGGAGGCTCTGGTCGAGCTGGTGCTGGGCATGGCTGAGTCGCAGCCTCTCGTCCTCATGATCGAAGACCTCCACTGGCTGGACCCCACGACCCTGGAGTGGCTCGACCGGCTGATCGACGAAGCGGCCACCGTGCCTCTCCTGCTCGTGCTCACGCTGCGTCTGCACACCGTGAAGCTCCTCTGGCGCCCGCGGGCGCACCTGACCCAGGTCATGCTGAGCCCGCTCAGCCAGGCCGAGGTGGAAACGCTGGTCGACCAGGTAGCCGGGGACCATCCCCTGCCGGAGGCGGTGCGAGAGCAGATCGTCGCCCGGACGGATGGTGTGCCCCTGTTCGTGGAGGAGCTGACCAAGACCGTGCTCGAATCCGGCGAGACGGGCGAGCGGAGAGAGCTCCCGGCCACGCTCCGCGATTCGCTCGCAGCGCGGCTCGACCGCCTGGGAACGGCCAAGGAGACCGCCCAGCTCGCGTCCGTGATCGGCCGCACGTTCTCCCTCGACCTGCTCACGGCCGTCTCCTCCCAGGACGAGGCTGCGCTGCACCGCGAGCTCAAACGGCTCCTCCAGGCGGAGCTCCTCTACCGCAAGGGGTTCGGCAGCCAGACGAAGTACCTGTTCAAGCACGCGCTGGTCCAGGACGCCGCCTACGATTCGCTGCTCAAGAGGGAGCGGCAGCAGCTCCATCTGCGGATCGCCGCGGTGATGGAAGAGCGCCTTGCCGGGCCGGAGCCCGCGCAGCCGGAGGTGATCGCCCGCCACTTCACGGCCGGCGAGAGCTTCGACCGGGCCGTGGACCTCTGGCTCGAGGCGGGCCGGCAGTCGATCGCGCGGTTCGCCCATGCGGAGGCGATCCAGCATCTGCGCAACGGGCTCTCGGCGCTCGCCGCCCTGCCTCCGGGGAGCGACCGCGACCGGCGGGAGCTGCCCCTGCAGAGCGCCCTCGCCGCCTCGGTGGCGGTGGTCCGCGGGCACGCCTCTCCCGAGGTGGAGGAGGTCTACGAGCGCATCCGCGCGCTGACCGAACGGATCGAGGACGTTCCGATCGAGATCTTTTTCGGCCTGTACAACTTCCACTCCAGCCAGGGCAGGCTGCGCCTGGCGAGGGACCTGGGGCTGCAGCGGCTCGCGCGCGGCGAGGAGAGCCAGGATCTCGACTCCAGGATCCTCGGCCTCTACACGAGCGCGGCTGCGAGCTTCTTCCAGGGGGGCCTGGAGTTCGCCCGGAACGGTTTCGAGCGCCTGCTCGAGCTCTATGCCGAGGTGGGCGACAGGCAGCTCCCGACCTACTACGACATCCCCGTAGTCATCCGCAGCCTTCTGGGAGAGACGCTCTGGCTCCTGGGCCTTCCCGACGAGGGAGCCCGGCGGGCCGACGGAGCCATCGAGCTCAGCCGGACCTGCTCACCCTTCACCCGTTCCGTCGCGCTGGTGACCCGGATGTACTTCGCACACTCCATGCGGGATGTGGCCCGGAGCTTGGCACTCGCGGAGGAGCTGCTGGAGCTGTGCCGCGAGAACGAGTACGAGTTCTGGCCGCCGCACTGCCGCTTCGTCCAGGGGCTCGCGGCGGGGGATGTCGACCAGGTCGAACGGGACGTGGCCGTCTGCACCGCGGGCGATCCCCTGCAGTGCACCCGGTTCCGGGGCTGGGCGATCGAGCTCTTCGTGGAGTCGGGCCGCCTCGATGCGGCCCGGAGCCTCCTCCGGGAGCCTCTCAAGGAGGAACGGTTCTGGGAGGCGGAGCTCCGCCGGCTCGAAGGCCGGATCTTCCTGGCGGAAGGGGCGGACGACCGGGCGGAGAGCTGCTTTCAGGAGGCGCTCTCCGTCGCCCGCGGTCAGGGAGCGAAGATCTTCGAGCTGCGCGCCGCGGTCTGCCTGGCCTGGCTCCGGCGCTCGCAGGGGCGGAGCGGGGAGGCACGGGACCTCCTCCGCCCCCTCTACGGCTCCTTCACGGAAGGGCTGACGACGCCGGACCTGGTTGCTGCGCGAGAGGCGCTTGCCATCCTGGAGCCGTGACCGGCTCCGCCGCCGCGGCGAGCTGCCGCCGACGCATCGCGAAGACCGTAAGGAAGGTGGCGTCCACCATCGCCGCGACCGTGCCGATCGTGCAGAGGAACCGGTCCTCCGGCCACTTCATATAGAAGAAGACGACGACCAGGGCCGAGCCCAGGGAGCGGCACCAGTTCGCGGTGTAGGAGAAGTTCCTCAGGTCGGGCTGGCGTAGCATCAGCATCAGGTACAGGAACGAGATGCAGAGCTGGATCAGGTACGCGGAGCGGCTGCCGATCCCGTTGTCCAGCCCCTGGGCGCGCATCTGGTACGAGACCAGCGCGGAGAACGCGGCCACGAAGAGGCACGCCGGGATGAAGACCGATCGCCTCTGAAGATGCGGAATCGTGAGCTGCTTCGAGCCATGGATCAGGACCCCGACCGAGAAGATGAAGCCCGCGTCCATGGCGAACCAGACGTAGTTGGCGCCCTGGATGAGCATCCCCATGTCGCTTTGCTGAAAGAAGCTCCAGGTGAGCTCCCAGCCCACGTCGAGGCAGCCTGCAAACACGGGCATCTCCACGTAC
>DASUNJ010000642.1:0-3975 GCA_036277235.1 Thermoanaerobaculia bacterium
GGGGCCGATGACTTCCTCGCTTACCTGGATGAGCGGGAGTCCAACGAGGCTACCGAGGAGCTTGTGCAGCTCCCCGGCTTCCTGGAACGGCTCTCGGCCGCTGAACAGGACGCCCGAGAGGGACGCCTCACCTCGGTCGAGCACCTCCGGCGAAAGTCCTGAGCTTGCATCAGGTCCTGCTCACTGACTCCGCCCTGAGGTTCTATGAACGCGCGGAGCGGTCACTCCAGCTGAGGCTTGACCGGTGTTTCGAGCAGCTCCGAGCGAATCCCCACGCTCACCCCAACATCAAGCGACTCAAAGGGAAGCTCAGCGGTCGTTTTCGCTACCGCGTCGGAGACTATCGGGTCATCTACCGGCTGGAGGAGGGTGAACGAGTCGTGATCATCCTGCTTATCGAGCATCGAAGCGAGGTGTACCAGTAGTGGCCGATCGTCTGGTGGTCGCCGACGAAGGCCCCGTCCGCATCCTCCGCATCCAGCGGCCCGAGGTGCGGAACGCCATCAACTCGAAGACGGCCAAGGCGCTGCGGGAAGCCTGGCTAGCCTTCGACAAGGATCCGGGCTCCAAGGTGGCCATCCTGACCGGGGGCGACGAGGTGTTCTGCTCCGGTGCCGACCTTGCCGACCTGGAAGCGCTCTCCGCGGAGATCGAGGGCGACAACGGCCCTCTCGGGTTCACGCGGCTCTCCGTGAGCAAGCCCACGATCGCGGCAATTGCCGGCTATTGCGTGGCCGGCGGCTTGGAGTTGGCGTGCTGGTGCGACCTTCGGATCGCGGACACCACCGCGGTCCTTGGCTGCTTCGAGCGGCGCTTCGGAGTCCCCTTGGTGGACGGCGGCACCCAGCGGCTGCCTCGGATCGTGGGCCTCGGCCGCGCTCTTGATCTCATTCTGACGGGCAGGCCGGTCTCGGCTGAAGAGGCCCGGTCGATGGGACTGGTCAACGAGATCGTCCCTCCAGGGCAGTCCCTCCGCCGTGCCCTGGAGCTTGCCCAACAGATTGCCGCGTTCCCACAGGGTTGCCTGATCCAGGACCGCAGGTCCGTCTACGAAGGGCTGGGGAACCGGCTCGAAAAAGGGCTCAGGATCGAAGCGCGGAACGGCGCCGCGGTCATCCGCAGCGGCGAGGCTGCCGTGGGAGCTCAGGCCTTCAAGAAAGGCAAGGGACGGGGCGGCGCCTTCAAGTGAGGTCCTGATGGAGAAGGGCAAGTCCCCTGGAAAGCTGCTCGCTCGTGCCCTCCATGCGAAGACCCTTGAGACAATGTTGCTGATGGGCCGGGTCTGACCTGAAGAAGTCGAGCGCTTTCGTCAGATCTTTTTCGGGAGCCGCCTTGTACGCGTCCCGTACCCTTCTCCAGACGGTCTCGGGGACCGGGCCAATCCGAAGGCGCAGGAAGGCCAGATCGATCAGGTCGCGTGAGAAGGTCTGGCGGTCGGCCCAGCGGTCCGAGTTCGCGAGCAGCTTCTCGGCATAGCAGTCTTCCATCGACAGGCATTCCACGGGAGACCAAGCCGGCCGGACTCCGGGACCGAGCTCGATCCGGGCCTCGCGGATGAGCTCGACCCTTAGAGAGTCAGCCCCCAGGAAGACGGGAAACCGGATGCCGTACTGATCCACCTTCATCTCTCGAGGGAAGCGAAGTCCCTTTGCCGGCTCCGGCGCGAAGAGGCCTTCATACCCCTTCTGTGTCGCAACGAGCCGCAATTCCCCATACCCCGACGCATCCGAGCATAGGAAGTCGATGTCCGCAGACTCGCGATACTCGTTCAGCTCCAGGACGATGCGCGTTCCGCCGCCAAAGAAGAACTTGCACGACGAGAGGAGGTCGGCCCGCAGAGCGCCGAGCACCGCGAGAACGTTTCGGTGCTGAGGACGCTCAAACACGCAAAAAGCTTCCGAACCGTGCCACCAGCGCCCGGATGAGCTCCCACTCCTCGGGGGAGGGATCGGCCAGGACGCCCAGGTGGCGCCAGCCCGACTCGTAACGCCTGAGCATGTCGAGGGGGGCGAGGTCCCGGTAGCTCTGGTCGAACCAGGAGAGGCTCTTCAGGAAGGGAAGGTCTTCCGGGACGGCGATGTCGGGGGCCGCAGCCTCGCCAGAGGGCTTCATGACCCTCCAATCCTACTCTCTCTATGGTAGGGTCCGCCCCAACGATCTTTGGAGATGTAATCGCTGTGAAGTACCACCCTCTCCTGCCAGGGCCGGAGGCTTCCGAATTCCTCTGGGCCAGCGGCATCGAAGACACGTTCGTCCCCCAGACGCGCCCGGGGCATCGCGCCCTCGACGAGTACCAGCTCATGGAGCATTACGAGCACTGGCGCGAGGACCTCGACCTCGCCCGCGACCTCGGGGTGCGCGCGCTGCGCTGGGGCATCCCCTGGTACCGGGTGGAGAAGCTGCCGGGCGAATTCGACTGGAGCTGGACCGACCAGGTCATCCCCTACATGGTCGAGGAGCTCAAGATCAACCCGCTCCTCGACCTCATGCACTACGGCTGCCCCTTCTGGCTGCGCCGGGAGTTCGCGAGCGACGAGTATCCCCAGGCCGTGGCGTCCTATGCGAAGGCGGTCGCCGAGCGCTACAAGGGGCTCGTGCGCTGGTACACGCCGCTCAACGAGCCGCTGGTCAACGCCCTGTTCTGCGGCAAGCGCGGGCTCTGGCCCCCTTACCTGCGCGGCGATGCCGGCTACATCCGGATCCTGTTGCAGCTCGCCAAGGGGATCGTCCGCACGGTCGAGGCGATCAAGGAGGTCGATCCCGGCGCGCTCATGGTCCATGTGGAGGCGACCGGCCTCTCGCGGGCGGCGCGGGCCGACCTGCAAGTCCTGGCGGTCGAGGATCAGCGGCGGGGCTATCTCGCGTTCGACCTGATCTCGGGACGGGTGGACCATGACCATCCGCTCTTCACCTGGCTCGTGCGCAACGGCGCCGGCCCGGACGAGCTGCGCGATCTGGCCCGCCAGCGTGTCCCGCTGGACGTTCTCGGCCTCAACTTCTATCCGCAGTGGTCCACCCAGCAGCTTTCCGTGGACCGCAACGGCCGCCTGCGCTACCGGGCGGTGGAGCAGGACGGCGCCGGCTTCGAGCATCTGATCCGGGACTATCAGACCCGCTATGACGCGCCGGTGATCATCACCGAGACGAGCGCCCGCGGCTCGGTCGAGGTGCGGGAGCGCTGGCTCGACACCTCCATGACGGCAATCCGCAGGCTGCGGGCGGACGGCGTCCCCGTCCTGGGCTACACCTGGTTCCCGATGTTCACCATGATCGACTGGAAGTACCGCATGGGCCGCCGGCCTCTGGAGGATTACCGCCTGGATCTGGGGCTCTACACGCTTCCCCGCTGGAAGGCGACGCACCTGGTGGAGCGCTTCCAGACGTACATGTCCGATCCGATGGAAGCGGTGGGGGATCTCGCTCCGGCCCTGGAGTTGGCCTCCGCTTGACCTACGCCAATCCGGTCTGGCCGCACTCGTTCCCCGATCCGTTCGTCCTCAAGTTCCGGGGCGAGTATTGGGGCTACTGCACGGGCTTCTGGACGGATGGCCGCTGCTTCGGCGTGATCCGGTCGCGCGACCTGGTCCACTGGGAGCCGATGCCCGGAGCCATGGAGCCGCTCGCGGGCGGACATACCTGCTACTGGGCGCCCGAAGTTACCTATGACAATGGGCGCTTCTATCTTTATTACAGCGTCGGCAACGAGGAGCGCATGGAGATCCGGGTGGCCGTCTCGGAGCACCCGGCCGGCCCGTTCGTGGACAGCGGCCGGCGGCTGACCTCGGAGCCGTTCGCGATCGACGCCCACGTGTTCCAGGACGACGACGGCTCCCGCCATCTCTTCTACGCGACCGACTTCCTGGACCGGAGCCATATCGGCACGGGCACGGTCCGCGACCGGATGCTCGATCCGTTCACCCTGGCGGGGGAGCCCGTGCCGGTCACGCTGCCGCGCCACGACTGGCACGTCTACCA
>DASUNJ010000643.1:0-2374 GCA_036277235.1 Thermoanaerobaculia bacterium
GGGAACGGGCAGCCGCCGATCGAGGGCGAGATCCGGTCGATGGAGACGCCGGCCTGGGCGGGCAGGGCAAGGGCGAGAAGGACGGCGAGGACGACGGCGGCGGTCGAGAGAATCAGTCTGTTCTTCATGATGGTCCCTTTCAGATCGGTCCGGCCGCAGAACATCCGCGGCCAGGACCGATCGTGCCCGCCGGGAACGGTCAAAAGCGTCCAGGAACGGTCAAGAAAGGGTCAAAACAGGGGGCTCGCCCCGCGTCAGTGCTCCAGGTTGGCTCCGAAGTCGGGGATCTTGCCTGCCCGCACCTCCTTCGCCCAGGTGTCGAGCCGGTCTTCCTTCCAGAAGCTGCCGCAGAGCTTGAAGTACTCCAGCACTCCCTGCCGCTCCCCCTTCTCCAGCAGCTCCCTGGCCAGGGCCATGTTCGGCCCGAAGGAATTCAGCGCGGGAGAGCCGGATGTCTTCCCGGCCGCCAGCAGGTGCTCCCTGGCCTTGGCCACGTCGTCCGCACGCAGGGCGATCCGCCCGAGGATCAGGTGCCCGTGGTGGAGCTTGTCGCCGTCTTCCCCCGTGTCCACGAGAACCTCTTCGGCGTAGCTGCGGGCTTTCGCCAGGTCTCCCGCTTCGAAAGCGGCCTTCGCCGCGTCGGGCAGCAGGTTGCCGCGATCCTTCATGTGCTGCAGAGACCGTTCATAAGCGGCCAGGGCGGCCTTCGCCGACTCCTGCTTCGCTTCGCCGGTCTTCGTGGCGAGCCCCAGCGCATGCAGGTGGCCGAGCCGGTCGGGCCAGATGGGGTTCCGGGGGTCCGCGGCTTCGGCGCGCTTGTACAGGCTCTCCGCGAGAGCGCGATCCTCGAAGAGCAGGTACGCGGCGGCTTTGCCGAGGATCTCCGCACTCTCCGGCTCGCGGGCCACCTGCTTCAGCCAGGCCTGCTTCCCCTCCGTGAACGCGGAGCCGTCCAGGGTGGCGTCGAGCTGGGTGTAAGGTGAACCCAGGATCGGCGCATCCGGCCGGTTGTCGATCAGCCAGAGGATGTGCCGCTGGCGGGCCTCCTTCGCTTCCTTGGAGCCGTACGCGCGGCGGGAGTAGTACCCGAGCAGCTCGGCGCGGGCCTCGAGGTCGTCGGGCGCCGCCTCCAGACGGCTCTCCAGGTTCCGGACGGCCTCTTCCGAGAGCTTCCGTCCGGCCATCGCCGAACGGCGAGCGTCGTCCTCTCCCATCACCGGAGCCGTGCACAACGCGCAGGCGAGCAAGCCTACGTAAGCGGTACGCCGGAGTGACATGGGCATCTCGTTTCCTCCTGTACCTCTTTGTACGTAGCTGCGGCACCGCACGTTTTTATTCTTTGCCCGCCCTGGCCACCACCTCTCGAAGGAAATCCATCTCCTTGAGGGTGAAGCCGATGGCCAAGCGGGCCTCGCGGATCAGGAGGAGGCTGCCATAGAGCAGCGCGCAGCCTCCAGCCAAGCCGCTGACCACCGGCACCCAGCCGTAATCCCACCTCAGCGCCGCGACGACGCCCACGGCGATGCTGGTGGTCACGAGCAGCCCGATGGCCGAGTAGAAAGCGGTGAGCGCCGACCGGAGGAGCAGGGCGCGGGCCGAGAGCAGGGGAATCTGCTCGACGATCAGCGCCGCGCGCTTTCCGGCTTCGTCGGAGGTTTCGCCCTTGCGGAGCTGCTCCGCCTCCCCCGCCAGGGACCGGACGCGGTCCACCACCCGGGTCAGGCGGTTCGACGTCGAAAGGACCAGTGTCCCGGAGGCCGAGATGAGCACGGCCGGGGTGATCATCGCCCCGAGGACCTCGCTGGCCGAGAAGGCGCCGTTCATCAATCCCCGGCGATGAAGGCCGTCATGCGCCAGCGGCCGCCGACCTTGTTGAAGAGGGCCCGGTAGTCGACCGGGCTCCGCACGTAGCGGGAAGAGATGTAGCCGGTGCGGCCGTCGCGGAGCTTGACGTGGACCCATTCCGAGTCGATGGCCGGAGAAGCGAGACGTACGACGTCGAAGCTGAGGGCCGTGAGGATCCGCCCCTTCAGGCCCTTCTCGGCGCGGACCCGCACGTTGGTCCCGAGGACCGCGACATGTTCGAAGGAGTCGAACCGCTCCGGCCAGCGCGCGAAGACATAGGGGGCGGCGAAGCCCCCTCCTTCCCGGAACGCGCCGCCGAAGGCGAGCACGGTGCCGAGCTCGTCCCACAGCGGGCTGTTTGTGCCGGACAGGTTCCACTTCTTGCGGAATTCCTCGATCCCGCCGTCGGTCCCGAATGAGGTTCTGATCTTGGGGTCGACGGAGGCGAGCACGGCCGCGGCGTCGTGCCGCGCGACCGCGGCCTGGAGATGAGCCAGGAAAGCAAAGAATTCCGGATCTCGGGCGGCCT
>DASUNJ010000644.1:0-6713 GCA_036277235.1 Thermoanaerobaculia bacterium
TGCTTCTTCCGCGCTTCCACGATCGGCTCGACCACGTCGGCGATGGCCTCGGCCAGGATGCGCTGGCCCGCGGCATTGGGATGGATCGGGTCGGCCTTCAGGTCCGCGTCGAGGAGGATCTCGCCGAGGGTGTCCTCGACGATCGGGATGTCGTAGTCGTCATCGATCCGCTCGAACACCTCGGCGTACCTGCCGCGGAAGGGGACCTCGATCTCGACGAGCACCGGCACCACGCGGGCGGCGAGCAGCCGGTCGAGGATCTTGCGCAGCGCCGCCTCGCTGCGGGCCGGGGTCACCTGGCGCAGGATGTCGTTGCCCCCGAGCTCGACGATGACCATCCAGGGGTCGAGGGCCAGAACCTCCTCGACCCGGGCGAGCCCGTCCTCGGAGGTGTCGCCGGGCACTCCCGCATTGATCACCTCGACGCCCAGCTTCTCCGCGAGAAGCCCGGGATAAGGCTGCTCCGGCTCGGCGCCAACACCTGAAGTAATCGAGTCCCCGAGGCAGACGATCGTCGTGCCGGGTGAGTCCAGATTGGGGACCTCCGGCCCGCAGCCGGCGAGCAGGAGGAGGAAGGCGGCAAAGGGCAGGGTCTTCACGGTGGATGCGGGCCCATCGACTATCTGAGGCTCTGCAATGCGCCCCGGATCTGGTCCACGAAATGTTTCAATGAGGGCTGCCTCTTGCCCACCTGGAACAGATTCATGGCTTCCACCAGATCTGGCGCATACTCCATCTCGCTGATGAGGATCGGTTGGCCTGCTTTCTTGATCGTATTGCGCAGAAGCTGCTTGTACAGATCGCGCTCACATTTTCCGGGATCGGCCGGAGGGGAAACTCCCAAGACCTCCTGGATGCACTGAGGGTCGAGGCACCAGCGTTCGACATGCGGGTCGGGGCAGCCGATGGCACTCCGCGGGAAGATACCCGGCTCCACCGACTCTTCCAGATCGCGGCGCACTTGAGCCCACCCCGAACAGTTGGCATCGATGAGGAGCACGAGCAGGTCGGGAATCTCGTGGCCGATTCCACCTCCCGAGGAAACAGCCCGCTGCCAGGCGCGAAACTCGGTCACGGCTTTTCCAAGCCCACCTCGTGAGCTGATGGGCCGAATGATCGGATGCAAACCGATCTCACGGGCAAGCCGCCCGACCAGAGCCCGGGCAAACTGCTCGTGGCCGTAGTCCTCACAATAGAGATCGATCCGAGGCCGTTCAGCCATCCAGCCACCCGCGGAGGAGCGCGGCTTCGACGAGGTCAGCATCCTCGGGACTCGTCAGCGAGGCCCGGATCTCAGCGTCTTCGAACAACGGCCCTGCAACATCGAAAGGTTTCACGCGCGTCGCCCTGCCCTCCTGGAAGCACCGGAACATCTTGATTTTCCGTGGAGCCTTCTTGGCGCGCTTCCACATCGCAGTGATCAGCGTCGGAGAATGCGTCGTCACCACCACCTGACTGCGCCCCTGCTCGGCCATGGAAGCCAGAAGATCTGCAATCACCTCGATCCGTCGAGGATGGACTCCGTTCTCAGGCTCCTCGAAGGCGATCAACTCGCCGGGCCAGGGGTTCCCCGCAAGGCAGCACAGAGCAAGAACGCGGAGAGTCCCCTCCGAGACGACGCGTGACGAGTATGGCGTACCGTCCTGGCGGATCACGATGTCCAATGTGCCGCGCCGGGGATCGAGGTCGACATCGAGATCCTCTATGGTGGGTATGGCGCTCTTGAGCGCTCTTCCAATGGCATGAAAATACTTCCTGTGCGCTTCGCTCTCTTTGAGCCGATACAAGAAGGGAGCAATCCATTCGCCGCGAGGGCCGATGTCACTGACCTCCCTCGGTGGCTGGGGCTCACGCATGGCGATCCGGGGATCCAGATAATAGGTTTGCCACGCGGAGAGCTCTTCACGCACCCGGTCGAAGTCCGGATATCGATGCTCGCCGCTGAACTGCCGGTTCGAAACCAAAGTGTGGTTCAGGCCCAGCGGTTCGTGACGCGGCTGCCCGGGTTCCCCAAGCTGCCGGACAAGCAGATGATCACCGGCGACCTCGATCCGAGGTTTCTGCTTGGGGTTTCCGTCCCGCTTCAGACGGACCAGATACTCCTCAGCGACCTCCAGAGTCCCGCTCTTCGGCTGAATGTGGACCGCCACCCGATATCGAAGGGGCTCCGGTGCCACCTTCCTCGAAACTTTCGCAGGTTGCACCTCGGCTTCAAGGCTCAGCTCCGTCTGATCGATTTGGAGCAACCCCTCGAGCCCACCTGGAGGGAGACTGAAAGCTTCCAAGGGGTATCCGCGGAGAGGCGGGGAGAGCGCCGCCGAAAGCGTCTGTTCCATCGCGAGCCGGGAAAGGAGCAGGAGTGCCTCCAGCAGGTTGCTCTTGCCCGCGGCATTCGGCCCCATGAGCACGACGAGCGGCGCGAGCTCAAGCTCAACGTCTAGGAGGGACTTGAAGCCTTGAACGCGGAATCGCCTCAGCACGGATCGCCTCCTCTGGAAGGCCTGGATGGTCGAGGGCAAGCTACCACAGAGGAGCACGGACGAAGAAACGGGGGCGCTTTCGCGCCCCCGGACAGCTCAGGTTCTACTGTGGTTACTTCCTAGGTCGTGCCATCGGTCTCGGAAACGGCCGTCTCAGTGGGGTCGGGGCCCGGCTGAGTCGGCTTCTTCTTCGCCCGGAGCGCCGGCCGGCGCGGCTGAAGCCCGAACTCGGCCAGCTTCTCGGCCTCCTGGCTGTAGTGCATGTAGACGCCGTTGCGCAGGCGGGAGTACATCTGCTTCCCGACGGCCAGGGCATCCTCGAGGTCGCGGGTGGCCTGCTGGGCCTGCCCCTTCAGGCTCGACTGGCGGTTCAGCGCGGACTGCACGCTCGCCGCGGCCGCCGCGAGGCCGTTGCGGACCTCCTCGGTGCCGGTCAGCGTAGGGGCATTCGCATCCGTTCCGGCCAGCATGGCCGCGAAAGACTTCTGGTAATCGGCGATGGACGTGTTGTTGCTCATGATTCGTCTCCTTTCTTTTTTCTCTGGCTCTAGCCGATCTGGCCAGCCAGGTTGAACACGGCTCCATTGATCCCGCCGACGCAGCCCTTGGCGGGATGCCCCTGCAGGGTGATGCTGACCTGCTTGCCCGCGAGGCGGACGTTCACCGGCTGGCGCCGGATCTCCGCGAGCTTGCAGACGTGGCCCACGAACGACCGGGCCGCCTTTCCACTGTTGAAGCTGCGCACGTTCTCGATCCCGCTCCCGTCCTGGCGCAGCCTCCAGCCGGGCAGTCCGCCCAGGAGCTGCTGGACCCGCTCGGGCTTCAGGCGCATTACGACTTGCATCTGGGACATACTTCTTCTCCTTTCGAACATCCGGGCCTTCATGGCACCGGAAGAGTGATTCAAAGCTTCTTGAGGATCGCCATGGGCCGGCGCATCAGGTCCAGAGCGTCCAGGGTGGCCCTCTCCAGGTCCCGCCCCTCCCGTGCCGCCGTCCTGTAGTCATTGAGCGCCAGCACCACCCGCACCTGGTCGAACGAGACGGGCCAGGTCCGGTTCAAGTCGTCGATCAGCTCCTGGATGCGCGACTCCCGCTCCATGGCGACGAACGCGCGCGCCAGGTCGAGCGAGCAGAGAGCCGCGTCGAGCAGCCGGCGTTGGATGAAGAGCCGCCGCCGGACACTGTTCAAGCGGCCGACCGCCTCCTGGTGGTCGCCGAGCAGGACGGCCAGCCGCCCCTCCAGCCAGTCGAGCTCCAGGAGGGTCCTGGGGTCGGGCACACTGCCATTGATCCCGCCGGGCATCCGGCTGTGCTCCCAGAGCTCGCGCGCCTCGCCGGCCTGCCCCAGGGCCGCAAGGCACAAGGCCAGGCCCAGCCCGCAACGAGCCGCCCAAGCCGGCGAGCACCCGGGAGACAGCAGGCCGCGGGCCTGGACGAAGAAGCGGCTTGCCCGGCCCGCATCGTCGTCCCCCAGCGAGAGGAACCCGAGCCGGCAGAGGCACACGCCCTCGGCCCGCACATCCTGCTCCTCGCGGAACAGGTCCACGGCGCGCCACAGCAGGGCCGCGGCCTCCTCGCGCTGCCCCTGCTCCTCCCGCAGGTACGCGAGCCTCTGGCAGTAGAAGCCGCGCTCGGCCGCGCCGGCCGGTCCCACGAGCACGGACATCGCCTTCTCGAAGCAGACCTCCGCACCGTGCAGGTCCCGCATCAAGCGCCGGGTGTTCGCCTGGAGGGTGCAGGCGCGAAGAAGGATCCTGTCGGCCTGCGCAAGCAGGTCTCCCGGGTACGGCTGCTCTGCAATCATCCTCGCCACCTCGGCCAGCTCCTCGGCCTTCGCGGGCGAGACCTCCTCGAAGCGCTCGCTCTCGGCGACCAGCAGACCGGCCAGCGCGAGGCTCCGGAACCGCTCCTCGCGGACCAGCTCGAAGCGCTGGCGTATCGGCGTATCCAGCAGCTCGTTCAGGAGCTGCCGGAGCTGGACGCCCGCTCCTTCTGTCTCCTCCCACACTCCTACAGCAAGATGTTCAGCCATGACACTCTCCTTGCGTTCAGACCAGCGTTCTTCGGCATAGTGTACGCCGTGTCAACGGAAAACGTCTAGCCTTTCTTCCATGTTCCAGAGATACATGCCGGAGACGTATCATCTTCTACTCGGATTCGCAGAAGATGACAATAGCGGGAGCCGTCCAGGAGTGTCCTGGAGGCTGGGAGCGGTTTCGGTGGCTGTGGTTCTAAAGCTTCTTCGGCTTCGGTTGCCGGGCTGCCTCTTCCTTGAGGAAGCGGTGAGCCTTGAGGAGGGCCTCGAGGAAGTCAGCGAAGTTGCGGCGCTGCTCTACGGGGAGGTCCTGGACGAGCGGCAGGAGGTTCTCGAGCCGGGCGTCCGCGTCGGTTGGTTTCCGCGTCCTCATGGGTCGGTACCTTAGGAGGGCGCGCGCGAGGGGGGAAGCGCGGGGGCTGAATTTCTCTGAGCCAGGGTCGAAAGGTGCACTTTTGAGCGTTGGGAGAGGAATGGTAGGATCGGTTCACTGGCTGTTCCAGAAAGCAAGGAGGCGATGGTGGAGGAGGAAGAGAACAAGGATCTCCCCCCGGAGGCCCTCGCTCTGAAGTACCTGCGCGAGGCGGAAGGCGTGCCCCGGAAGGACCATGCGGTCCGGCTGGGACATGCGACCGCAGCGCAGCTCGGCAGGTGCGAGCGCGGGGACACGGACATGTCCCGCGACCTCCTGGTGGCCTACGTGGAGCCGATCGGCCAGACGCCGGAGGCGGTGGACGCGCTCCTCGCGATCCATCCTCTGATCAAGCACGTGCCGCCGGCGGGGCCGCCCTCGCCGGTGGCGCTGGACGGGCGGGAGCTGGGCTGGATCGACCGCACCTGTCTCGCCCTGGCGCGGGCGGTGATGGAGGACACCCGCGCCGAGCTGATCCGCTGGCGCAAGGGGAGGAAGGCGCGCAGGGCCCGGCGGGAGGCCGAGCGACTGTGGCCCGGCCTCCAGAAGGCTTCCCCCAGGCGGCGGCGGGAGCTGGTCGAGATCTTTCCCAGATACCGCAAATGGGCAATGGCTGAGCGGGCTTGCCTGGAGTCGGAGCGCAAGGCCGCGGACAGCGCGGATGAAGCCATGGAGCTGGCCCGCTTTGCCCTCTTCATCGCCGAGCGCATCCCAGAGGTGAGCTTCCGTCCCAGGACGGCGGGCTTCTGCTGGGCCTATGTTTCGAATGCGTCGCGGGTGGGCAACGACTACGACACCGCCGACCTGGAGTTCGCGCACGCCTGGGAGCTCTGGCGCGCCGGCGCCGACCCCGATCCCGACCTGCTGCCCGAGTGGCGCCTGTTCGACCTCGAAGCTTCCCTTCGCCGGGAGCAGCACCGATTCCCGGAGGCCCTGGAGCGGCTCGAACGGGCCAAGCTCAGCAGCAATGGAGACAGACTGGCTGCCGGCCGCATCCTTGTGAAAAAGGGGAACGTGTTTGAGCAGATGGGAGATTCAGAAGGTGCCCTTCAAGTTCTAGGCGAAGCGGCTCCCATCATCGAGGGACTAGAGGATCTGCAACTCCTCTTCGCGCTCCGGTTCAACCGGACCGACAACCTGCTCCGCCTGGACCGCTTCAAAGAAGCTGTGGTCCTGGTGCCGCAAGTCCGGGCGATGGCCGTCAAGCAGAAGGACGCCCTCTCCCTGACCCGAGTCGATTGGCTGGAAGCCAAGGCCCTCGCCGGGCAGGAGCGAAAGCCGGAAGCGATGAACCGGCTGGAGCAGGTCTGGGACGACTTCACGGAGCGCCGCCTCCCCTACGATGCCGCCCTCTCAGCGCTGGACCTGGCCGCGCTCAAGCTGGAGGCCGACCGCTTGGCAGAGGTGCGGGAGATTTCCCTCTGCCTGGCCTGGGTCTTCCATTCGAAGAAGATCCACCGCGAGGCCCTCGTCGCCCTGGGCCTGTTCTGCCAAGCAGCCGGGCAGGAAGCCGCCACCGTGGAGCTGACGCGGCGGACCATCGCCGAAATCGAGAGGGTGCGGCGCACAGCCCCGCCTTTGCGGGACTAGGAGCTGCAACCCCCGCTGGGATCGATGCGGCAGCCCGAATCCGTGTCGATCGTCGGCTGCGGCTCCGGTGCGCAGCCGCCGCTCGGGTCGATGTGGCAGCCTTCCTCGCTCCAGAGGCTCGTGAGGAAGCTCCAGACCTGTTCGAAAAGGCTGGAAGCCGAGGCTTCCCCCTGCCGGGGGTCGGCGGCCGAAAC
>DASUNJ010000645.1:0-10227 GCA_036277235.1 Thermoanaerobaculia bacterium
CGGGTGGCAGGCATGACCCAGAAAACCAGCTTTCTGGCATAATGGCGCCATGAAGACGACTCTGGATCTTCCCGATGACTTGGTGCGCGCTGTCAAGATCCGCGCGGTCAAGCAGAACAAGAAGCTCAAGGACACAATCGCCGAGCTTCTGAGGCGCGGCCTTGCCCAGGAGCACGGCCAGAAACCGATGGTGCGCAGACGCCTCAAGCTACCGCTCGTCGATTGCGCTCACGAAGCCAGGCCGGGTGACGAGATGACCCCGGAACGGGTAGCCGAGGTGTTGCTCGACGAAGAGGCCGGTTCACACCGTGACACTCTGCGATAGTAACGTCTGGCTGGCTCTGGCGCTTTCCAAGCACGTCCATCACTCCGCCGCACGCAAGTGGTTTGAAACCGTGGAGGAGCCGCAATCGGTCCTCTGGTGCCGAGCGACACAGCAGGCTTTTCTTCGGCTGCTCACCAACGCCTCGGTACTGCGCCCCTATGGGAACCCACCGCTGACGAATCGCGAGGCCTGGTCGGCATATCAGGTGTTCTTCACCGACGATCGGATCACCTTCCAGGAAGAGCCGGCAGGTCTGGAGCCCTTGTGGAAGGAGCTCGCCGTCCGCGGAACTGCCTCACCGAAGCTCTGGATGGATGCTTACCTCGCCGCCTTCGCCAAGGCAGGCTGCTTTCGGATGGTGACGACGGACGCGGCGTTTGCCCAGTTCCGAGGGTTGGACCTCCTGGTCCTCGGGCAACACCCGGCTTGATCGAACCCTCAGGCTGATCCATCGAGGTCACGCCCCCGTCCGCCACTTCGGCCCGCGCCCGCTGATCGAGGACGGCAGCGTCCGGTCGCGAGCCTCGACCCTGGTCAACGGCACCCTGGGCTACGACTTCGGCAACGGCCTCCGGCTGGCGGTCGAGGCTTTCAACCTGCTGGACGAGGACGCGAGCGACATCGATTATTATTACGAGTCGAGACTGCCCGGTGAAGCGGAGCCGGTGGAGGACATACACTTCCATCCGGCCGAGCCGCGGTCTGCGCGGCTGGTGATCGAGTGGAGGTATTGAAGATGAAGATGAACCGGCTCCTTTGCGCCGTCGCGCTCGCCCTCTCCCTCCCCGCTGCCGGGCAGCCGGCGAAGTCCCCCGAAATCCAAAGGTTGGAGGAAATGCTCCAGACCGCTCCCGACCATGGGGGTTTGTGGCTCGCCATGGCGACCGCGCAGGCCAAGGCCGGCAACAAGGTCGAGGCGTTCCAGTGGCTGGAGAAGGCCGTCGACCGGGGGCTCGACTTCGATCTGCCCGATGAGCCCGCCCTCGCGCAACTCCGCGAGATGCCCGGGGCGAAGGAGCTGCTCGCCAGGGCGGCTGTGTCCAACCGGCGCGTGGTGAACCGCGGCCGGGTGGCGTTCCGCATCCCGGAGAAGGATCTCATCCCCGAAGGGATCGCCCACGATCCGGAGACCGGGGCGTTCTACGTCGGCAGCCTCTACAAGCGCAAGATCGTCCGGATCGACAAGGCCGGCAAGGCGAGCGACTTCACCGCGAGCGGCCAGGATGGGATCTGGGACGTCCTGGGCCTCAAAGTCGATCCGGCGAGGCGGACGCTCTGGGCCTGCTCGGGCGCGGGGCCGTCCGCGGGCGAGCTGGACGGGACGTCGAGCCTCTTCCGCTACGACCTCGCGACCGGGAAGTACCTCGGCCGATACGACCTCCCCGGCCGCCCGCACCTCTGCAACGACATCGCTCTGGGCAAGGACGGCGAGCTCTTCTTCACCGACAGCAAGGGCGGCATCCTCTACCGCCTCCGGCCGCAGGACGCCGAGTACCGGATGGAAACCTTGGCGGGACCAGGAACCTTCATCTACCCCAACGGCATCGCGATCTCGCCCGACTTGAGCAAGCTGTTCGTGGCCGATTTCAAGAACGGCCTGTCGATCGTGGACGTGTCCACCGGACAGGTCCGACCGCTCCCCCATCCGGAGCGGGTCCACGTCGCCGGCATCGACGGGCTCTACTTCCACCGCGGGAGCCTCATAGCCGTCCAGAACTCCGCCGGCACCGATCGCGTCGTCCGCTTCCGTCTGAACGCCGCGCTCGACGCGATCGAAAGCGAGGAGGTCCTGGAGAGCCGCAATCCGCTCTTCGACATCCCGACCACCGGCGTGCTGGCAGGTGGAGCGCTCGCCGTCATCGCCAACAGCCAGCTCGACAGTGTGGACGGGCATGGCCACCTCAAATCCGGCGTTGAGCTTACGGAGCCTGTGATTTTGGAGATTCCGGTGGACTAGCCACTCGACCAGCCGTAGTCCCGATAGGTGAATTGGAACGTCCCATCGGGTTGGCAATCGAGGACGCCGAAGCCCTCGGGGCATCCCAGGCGAGGACCTTTCCACTGATTCCCGCTGACGGATCCGCTGCAAATGAAGCGGCGCCCGCCATAGTGGATCTCTTCGAGGATGTGGAGATGCCCGCTGATCAGGCCGCGGACGTTGGCTCCGCTGTCGTCGAGGATCTTCTCGATCGCCGGGAAGTCTTTCACCACGCGGCCATACGGCGCGATCCGCCCCTTGTCGCTCTCGATGCCGCGATCGGTATAGGCCTCGTACGCCGTCAAAAACGGCGCGTGGCTGACCAGAATCGTGGGTTTCGACCCGACACGTTGGAGGTCCTGCCGGAGCCAATCGAGCTGCCCGGCATCCAGCTCCGGCGAGAAGCGCCCGGGGGCTTCCAGCTTGAGGTAGTCAAGCACGGCGAAGTGCCATCCCCCATGGTCGAAGCTGTAGTGGGGACCAGGCATCTCGAGCGCTTTCACGAGGAGGCCCTTGCCAAAGTCGGGATCCTTCGCCGCCTCGGGGTCGTTCCAGGCGGCGAGGTCGTGATTGCCGAGGCAGTGATAAGCCGGAATCTGCATCGCCGCCGACCAGATCTCCTGGAAACGGGCGATACGCTCGCGCGAGCAGTCCAGGGTCTCGCTCCGGAGGCTGTGGCAGACGTCGCCGCCCGTGAGGAGAAAATCCGGCTTGGGATCGAGGCCATTGACGGCGGCAAGGCAGGCCTGCAGGCCCCGCGGAGCATTCAGGTCAAAGCGGAAGTGGATACAAGGCAGGAACGCAAACCGAAATCCTCCCGCAGGAGATAGCTGCTCCCTGTTCATTGCATCTCCTCATCGGGATGTCTACGTCTTCGCTCAGGGCTTCCGCAGCAGCACGATCCGAAAAGCCCCGCCAAACATGGCCGGCTCGTCGTGCTCGATCCGCACCGGCGCGCCGGAGCGCTCCAGGATATCCCCCAGGCGGCGGTTGATGTCGGTGAACAGCGTCCGGGTGACGGTGTTCGCGAGCCTGCGCGGCAGGCCGGGACGCTCTCCGTCGGGCAGGAACTTGTCGAAGAC
Source organism: Thermoanaerobaculia bacterium (assembly GCA_036277235.1). Lineage (GTDB taxonomy): Bacteria > Acidobacteriota > Thermoanaerobaculia > Multivoradales > UBA5704 > DATMER01. Next base: position 3,386 of record DASUNJ010000645.1, read on the forward strand.
GGCGATCCGCCCTCCAGGTTTCAGCACCCGCGCCGCTTCGCGCAGGCAGGCCGCGGGATCGGGGATCACCGCCAGGATCAGGTGGAGGATCACCGCGTCGAAGCTTTCGCCCGGCAGATCGAGCGCCTGCCCGTCCATCACCCGGAGCTCGATGCCGGGGCGCACCCGAGGCCGCGCCCGGTCGAGCATGGCAGGAGTCAGGTCCGTAGCCAGGACGGAGATTCCCTCCGGGATCAGCGGCAGATCGGCGCCCGTGCCCGCACCCACCAGCAGCACCCGCTCCCCCGGCTGAAGCCCGAGAAGGGCAACCGAGCGCCGGCGTTGCCGCCCGAACCGGGCCACGAAGTCGTAGAGGGGAGCCCAGAGGGTGTAGCGGAGGCGGTTCCAGGCGGTGAGGTTCACTGGAAACGCTCCTGCATCCGGTGTACCCACTGGTAGAACGTCGGCAGCGCGAGCAGCGTGAAGAGCGTCGAGGTCACGAGCCCGCCGATCATGACCACCGCCAGGGGGCGCTCGATCTCGGCGCCGTGGAGGTTCAAGACGAGCAGCGGCAGCAGGCCGAGCATCGCCGTGCCCGCCGTCATCAGCTTGGGCCGCACGCGGCCGATCGAGGCCTCGCGGAGAGCCTCCTCGAAAGGCCGCCCCTCGGCGATCAGCGAGCGGGTCTGCGAGACCAGCACGAGGCCGTTCTGCACCGCGATGCCGAAGAGGCCGATGAGCCCCACCAGGGAGGAGACGTTCCAGGTCTCCCCCGCCAGCCAGAGCGCGACGATGCCGCCCACGAAGGCGTCCGGCAGGGTGGCGAGGATCACCAGCGTCTCGGCGAAGGACCCCAGGGCCAGGTAGAGGAGCACGAGCACCGCCAGCAGGGCGACGGCGATGGCGAGGCCGAGAGAGCGCAGCGCCCGCGCCTGGTTTTCGACCCGGCCGCCGATGTCGGAGAAGTAGCCGGTGGGCAGCTCCAGCCCCTCGGACAGGCGCTCGCGCACCTCGGCGGCTGTGCTTCCCAGATCCCGACCGGCGACGCTCGCCTCCACCGCGATCCGGCGGCTCCCCGCCTCGCGCTGGAGGGAGGCAGGCCCGAAGGTGCGCTCCACCCGGGCGAGCTGACCCAGGGGGATACGGGTCCCGTTGCGGCCGTCGATCAGGAGAGACGAGAGGGCCGAAAGGTCGCCGCGCCGGTCGTCCGCGAGCCTCACGACCAGGTCGTAGCGGCGCTGTCCCACCCAGACCTGTGACACTTCTTCCCCGGCGAGCCCGATCCGGAGAGCGTCGATCACGTCCGCCGGGGCGAGGCCCACCCGCGCCACGGCTTCCCGGTCGACGGTGATGCGGACCTGCGGCAGGCCGGTCAGCGTCTCGGCTCGCAGGTCGGCGATCCCTTCGATGTCTTCCATCAGCTCTCGGGCCTCCCCGGCCAGGCGGGCCAGGCGGTCGAGGTCGGGGCCGTAAATCCGGACCTGGATGTCCGCGGGAGTGCCGCCGAGGCCCTCGTCGATCCGCATCCCCAGGGGAGTTGTGAAAAGCACCGCGACGCCCGGCACCTTCTCCAGTTTCTCCCGCATCTCCTCCTCCAGCTCCTCCAGGGGCCGGGAGCGCTCGGGCTTGAGCACCACGAGCACGTCCGAGATCACGTGCGGCATCGGATCCTCGGTCCTCTCGGCGCGGCCGGTCCTGCGCACGACCTCGCGGACCTCCGGGAACTTGCGGAGCACGTCCTCCACCCGGTGATTGCGGCGGTCCACCTCCTCCAGGGAAGCCTCGGGCGGCAGGATCGTCTGAAGCAGGATCGCCCCTTCGTCCAGGCTGGGCATGAAGTCCGAGCCGATCCGCATGGCGAGAAACAGGGCCGGAATGGTGACCGCAAGCGCCAGCACGCGCACCAGCCCCGCCCGGCGCATGCAGCGGTCGAGCAGGGGACCGTAGAGGGCCTTGATGCGGCGGATCAGCGGCACGTCCTCGTCCTTGCCGGACGGGGCGGGGCGGAGCAGCCAGCTCGCGAGAACCGGGACCAGGGTCAGGGCGAGGGCGAGCGAGGCGGCCATGGACGCCACCACCGCCGCGGCGAGAGGCCGGTACATGCGCCCCTCGATGCCGCTCATGGCGAACAGGGGGATGAAGACCGCGATCACGATCAGGGTGGCGAATGCGATGGGCCGGCCTACTTCGATAGCGGCGGCGAGCACCACATCGCGGCGCGGCCCCTCGCTCCCCTGCAACCGGTGCCCCTGCAACCGGTGATAAACGTTTTCGGTCAGGATGATCGCGGCATCCACCAGCAGGCCCACGGCGATCGCGAGCCCCCCGAGCGTCAGGGTGTTGAGGCCGATGCCGGCCGGCTTCAGGATCAGCCCGGACAGCGCGATCGAGAGCGGCAGCGTGATCGTCACGATGAGCGCCGCCCGCAGGTTTCCCAGGAGAAGGAAGAGGACCGCCACCACCAGCACCGCCCCCAGGAGCACCGCCCGGCCCACGCCGCCCAGAGCGGAAGAGACCAGCTCCGCCTGGTCGTAGAGGATGCGCACCCGTACTCCCGGCGGCATGCTCTTCGAAAGGTCTTCGATGGCGGCGCGCACGCCGCGGGCCACCGAGACCGTATCGGCTCCAAACTGCTTGGTGATCCGGCAGTTGACGATCTCGGAGCCCAGCCCGTGCGCCATGCCGCGGCGCACGGCCGGGGCCTCCCTCACCTCGGCCACCTCCCCCAGCAGCACGGGAGTGGTGTCGCGCACGGCCACGACCGTCGCTCTCAAATCCCCCACGTTCTCGGCCCGGCCGACGGCGCGCACCGTCCACTCGACCGGTCCCTGGGCGACGAAGCCCCCGGCGGCGTTCTCGTTGGACCTCTCGACCGCGGTCATCACCTCCCCCAGGGTCACTCCCAGGGCCGCCATGCGCGAGGGGTCGAGCTGTACCTGGAACTGCCGCAGATGTCCGCCGAGCACCTCGACCGCCGCCACCCCGGGCACTCCGAGAAGGCGATTTCTCACCTCGTAATCCGCCAGATCGCGCAGCTCCATGAGGCCGGCCGTGCCCGGCTCCGCCTCGATGACGATCTCCACCACCTCGTTGAGCCGGCCGGTGAGACTGGAGACCAGCGGCGCGTCCGTCCCCGGAGGGAGATCCCGCGCGACTTGATTGACCCGCTCAGTGACGAGCTGGCGCGAGAGGTAATAGTCGGCGTCCGGCTCGAACTCGATACGGACCAGCGACACGCCGGGCTGGGAGCTCGAGCGGATGCGGCGCACCTCGGGTAGGCCCGAGAGCGCGACCTCCAGGGGGATCGCCACACCGGTCTCCAGCTCCTCGGCGCCCATGGCCGCGTTCTGCACGTAGACGCTGAAGACCGGGGTCGCGAGGTCGGGGAAGACGTCGCGCTCCAGCTCGGTGAGCCAAACCGCGCCGGCCACGGCCGCGGCGAGGACCAGGACCACGGTGAGGCCGGGCTTCGCGGACGAGCCGCGGATGATTCGCTCGATCATTACCGTCTCCTAGTGCTGGTGCTCGCCGCCGCCTTCACCCTTCTCGGCCTCCGCGCGGAGCACGAAGGCGCCCTCGTCGACGACGCGCTCCCCCGGCTTCAGGCCGGAGACGATCGCCACCTCGCTCCCAAGATCGCGCCCGCGCTCCACGGGCCGCACCTCGAACCGCCCCTGCCCGCGGGGGAGGAAGACCACCCACTGGTCGTCCATCCGCTGGAGGGCGGTGGCCGGCACGGCCACGACCTGCTCCCCTTGAACGCCGGTCGAGATCCAGGCCGTGGCAAACATGCCCGGCTTCAGCCGCCCGTCTTGATTGGGCAGGACGATGCGCACGGGAACGGTCCGCGAGTGGGCGTCCACCTCCCGGCCCACCCACTCGACGGTGCCACGGAGCTTCTGTCCGGGGATCGCCGCCAGCGTGATGTCCGCGGACGAGCCCGCCCTCATCCGCACGGCATCCCGTTCCGGCGCCTGGGCCACGAGCCAGAGATGCGAGAGGTCGCCGATCCGGAACAGGGCCTGGGACGGCGCGACGCTCTGGCCGCGCACCGCAAACCGCTCCAGCACCGTGCCGGAGATCGGGGAGGTCAGGGTGAAGTTGGAAAGCCTGCCGGCCTTTCCCACGCCCACGCCCAGGGCTTCGAGAGACGCCTCGGCACCCCGGAGGTCCGCTTCCGCCTCGGCGACCGCGGCCTCGGCCCGCTGCAGCTCGCCCCGCGACACGATCCGCTCCTCGGCGAGCCCGCGCTTTCTCTCAGCGGTCTGGCGGGCGAGCTCCGCCCGCGCCAGGGCGGCGGTCCGCTGGGCCCGCGCCTGTCCGACCTCGACGCTCTCCAGCTCGGCCAGCGGCTGGCCGCGCCGCACATACTGGCCCGGGCTCGCCACCGGGAGGACGACCCGGGCATGGATGGGAGAGCCCGCCTCGGCATACGTCTCCTCGTCCACCTTCAGCTCGCCGAGGGCGGTCACGCCCTCCCCTCCCGGGCGCAGCTCGGCGGGAAAGGTGGTGAGCTGCAAGTCGCGGAGCGTTTCGGCGTCCACGGCGAGAATCCCTTCCTCCGCGGCGGCTTCGGCCGTGTGCTCCTCGGTTGCGTGCTCCTCTTCGGCGTGCCCGGCCTCTTCCTTCGGCTCTCCGCCTCCGCAGCCGGTGAGAGGGAGGAGCAAAGCGATCCAGATCATCCAGGCTCTCGTGCTCATGGCAAGGCTCCGGCGGCCGCCTCCAGCTCGAAGCGCGTCAGGGAGGCGTCGAGGAGGCGTTCCAGGTAGGTGAGGCGGGTTTCCAGGATCTCGCGGCGGAGGAGGAGAAGCTCGCCCAGGTCGATCTCGCCGGCCTCGAAGCTCTTCAGGGCGAGCGACTCGTTGTCCTCCAGGGCGGGGAGAGCCGTCCGCTCCAGCTCCCGCGCCGCCTCAAGATGCCGCAACAAGGCTGAATGCCGGCCCCGGACCTCCGCATCGGCAGCTCTGCGGGCAGCATCGAGAGCCTGCCGGAGAGCGGCGGCCCGGGCCTCGCCCACGGCGAGCGTCTCCCGGCCGCGGTCGTGGACCGGGAGGCTCACGACGACTCCCGCCGTGACGAGATCCGCCCCCTCCTCCCGGCCCACGCCGCCGCGCACTCCCAGGCCAGGCCGGGCCAGAGCCCGTCCGAGAGCCGCCTCGGCCTCCGCTTCGCGCAGCTCGGCCTCAAGGACCCGGAGGTCGGGCCGTCGGTCGATTCCCGCGAGAAGGGTCGGCAGGTCCGGGGGCTCGCGGAGCGCGGGATTCGTCCGGACCTCGACGCTCTCTTCAGGAGGGAGACCGAGCAGCGCCTTGAGCTCTCCCAGCGCCGCGCTCTCCTCGGCCTCTGCCCCGCTCTGCTCGGCCCGGCCGTTCGCCGCGGCGGTGCGGGCGCGGTTCAGCTCCAGCGCGGTGGCCTCGCCCGCTTCGTATCGCCGCTCGGTCGCGGCCAGCAGCTCGCCGGCGACCTGCCGGTCGCGGGTCAACAGCGCCACCCGATCCCCGGCGGCCGCGGCGCGGACGAACACGGTCCAGACATCGCGCAGGAGCAATCGCCGCGCTTCGTCCAGCTCCGCCTCGGCCCGTTCGAGAGCGGCCTGCGCTCCCGCGACGCGGGCGGATCTCCGCTCCCGGCCGTAGAGGCCCTGGGAGATGGCCGCCTCAAAATCGAGATGATCGTCCTCGGCGCGCCGATAGCCCCCGTTCACCTCCAGATTGGGATTCTCCTCGAACCGGCGCCCGGCCGCGGCTTGCCGGGCCCGAGCCTCCGCAATCCGCCCCTTGGCCAGCACGACATCCGGGGTCTGCTCGCGAGCCAGTGCGAGCGCCTCGTCGATCGTCAAAATCCTTTCCTGACCAAGGCCCGGAAGGGGAAACAAAAGCAGCGCGGCCAAGGGCCACACTCGTCGAAATCTCATCGGTCACCTCACAGGATCAGCCAGCGCGCCCGGCGAGGACGCGGGTCTCGAACGGCGACTCAGGAGGTCAGGCGGGTTTCGGGACGTGGAAGACGGAGCGGGGATCGGACGGAAGGGTACGCGCCTCGACAAGGCTGCCGGCCGGGCCGGCCTCTGCCAGACGCGCCTGCATCCGCGCAACGCCGGTCATGGCAGGGGCGTGCAAGCAGCACTGACAGCACGACGGCGGACAGCAATCCGGACAAGCTGACCAGAGGCAGTCCGCGCACGAAGCCTCCAAGGCAGCCAGAGGCAGCAGGAGCGACAAGGCTGCCAGCAGGACGGCGAGATGGAGGATGGGGCGTCGCGCGACCATGGGGGAGGATCTTAACTCAAAGGTTGGTCTGAGCGGGGAGACGAGCTTCAGTCTCTCCCGCTCAGGCGGACGCGTCACGCTGATCAAGGCACGCTAAGGAAGAAGACGTCCCAGGTCAAAATAGGACGCTCGGTGCCGTTGCGGCCGGCCTTCCACGCCCGACCGAGGAACCGAAACTCGTTCCCGTAGCGGTCTGTCCTGTTGCTCCTCTTGTAGTCCAGAGCGATTCGAAGAATACGGACTTCCTCCAGGGTCGCAAGCTCTTCCGGTTGTGAGATTCCGTCGTGATTCCGGTCGGTCCACACCCACAGGAACTCGAAGACGGCATCCGCGAAGTCGATTTGCCCGTCTCCATTGCCGCCCAGCAGCCAGTTGTCGAGCTCAGCCAGTGCCAGATAGCCGTTCAGGGCTCGCGTTCCGTCGGTGAGCCGGGTATGGTTCCCGAACAGCTCGCTCCCGTTGTCAACCCTTCCGTTGCCGTTGCGGTCCAGGGCCAGGAGTCCTTCGCCCCGGTCTGTCCAGGAGAGGAGCTCCTGCTCTCCGTCTGCATCGAAATCGAACCAAACCGGATCATCGAGGCCGGTCAGGTGAATG
>DASUNJ010000646.1:0-4160 GCA_036277235.1 Thermoanaerobaculia bacterium
GGCGGCGCGGAATCCAGCTTCTGCGGGTAGCCGGGACCGCTCTGAGGCACGGGCTCGCCGAGCCGGCCCACGTACTCGACCACCGGCTTGCGGGAGACCACCTCCTCCACGGTCGCCGGGAGGCTCTCCTTCTTGAGCGGCGGCTGGCCCGGATCGCCCACCGAAACGACCAGCCCCTCGCGGTCGACGAGGATGTGGGTCGGGAACGCCGTGACACCGAACCTCTTCAGGATGATGTCCTGGACGCTGGCCGAGGTGGCATGGATCCAGGGCAGGTCCAGCTCGGCCACGGATTTCTTGTGCGTCTCCAGGTCGTCCTCGATGTCCATGCCCAGGATCACGAAGCCGCGCCCGCCGAGGTCCTGCTGGATCTTGCGGAGGACGGGCATCTCCGTGATACACGGCGCGCACCAGGTGCTCCAGAAGTCGAGGAGCACGACCTTGCCCCGCAGCTCGGAGAACCGGCGCTGCCGGCCCTCCAGGTCGGTGAACGCGAAATCCGCGAGCTCCGCTCCGGGCCGCAGGTCGAACTGCTTGTAGTCCGAGGCCGGATGGGTCCTCACGACCACGCGCCCCGTGGGATCGATGCTGGCTGTGGAGAGATAGGTGTCCCGGTGCCGGAAGATCGGGGGGCCGTCGCCGACGTCGCTCTTGAGCTCGCCCGCGGTGAGCCCCGTATCGAAGACACCGTCCCCGTCCAGGTCCATCCCGATCGGGCCCTTGAGGCTCACCTGGCCTGTCCTGGGATCAACGGGATAGCGGACCAGCATCTCCATCATGCCGATCTGGATCGGCCCCTCCACGCTGGCGTCCCGCGAATATTTCATCCGGCGGAGATCGTCCCCCTCCGGAGGCGGACCCGGAATGGGGCGCAGCACCACCGGAAAGGGTCGCCCCGGCGGTTTGGCTGGCGGGAGCTTCAGGAGCACGTCTCCCAGAGGGAACCGCTCCCCGGCGGCGTAGAGCCAGGGCTCGCCCTGCCGTGGCTCCACCAGGACCACCCGCAGCTCGGGATGGTCGGGCGTGAGGCGGAAGCTCCCCGCGAAGACGCGGTCCTCCGCGGCCGGCGGAGCGGGCAGCATGGGCAGCTCGGCCTGCTGAACAGGAGCGAGGTCGAACACCATGAACGGGGGGCCGGGGACCGGCTCGGCCTTGAGCTCGCCCACGTACTCGGCGGCGAGAGCAGGCACGGCCAGGAGGAGCAGGAGCGGGAGGGCTCGTCGCATGGGACTATTCTAGGCCCGGCCGTCTTGATATAAGGCACTCCCCATGACCAACGATCCACAATACGACGTCCTCGTCGTCGGCGGCGGCCCCGCCGGAGCCACCGCGGGGCTCGTCCTGGCCCGGGAAGGATGGCGTGTCCTGCTCCTGGAGCGGTCGGCCTTCCCGCGCTTCCACATCGGCGAATCGTTCCTGCCGCGGAACATGGCCCTGATCCGCGAGCTGGGGCTCGAGGAGGGGCTGCGGAAGATCCCCCAGGTCGAAAAGCGCGGGGCGGAGTTCCTCATGGGGCACGGCAAGGACGAAGGGACGCTCTACTGGTTCACCGACATCCTGACGGGCGGAGAAACCGTCTCCTTCAACATCGAGCGCGCCCCGTTCGATGCCATGCTCCTCGATTCCGCCCGCAAGGCCGGCGTGGAGGTCCGCGAACAGTGCGCCGTGAAGAAGATCCTCCGGATGGAGGACGGGCGCGTCGAGGCGGTGACGGATGCCGGCGAGGAGGTCTCCGCCCGCTACCTGGTGGATGCCAGCGGCCAGTCGACGATGATCGGCAAGCACCTGAACATCCGGAAGGTGCTGCCCCACCGCCGCAAGGTCGCCTACTTCGGCCACTTCGAGAACGTGGCCCGGAGGCCGGGTGTCGAGGGCGGCTTCATCGTCATCGTCATGACGGAAGAGGGCTGGTTCTGGTTGATCCCGCTGGACGAGACGCGGACCAGCATCGGGGTCGTCATGCACGCCGACCAGGCGAAAAAGGTGGGGCTCCCGCCCGAGCAGATGCTCCCCTGGGCCATCGAGCGCTGCCCGGCGGTCAAGGAGAGGATGGCGGACGCGGTCTATCCCGAAAGCCCTGCCGGGTACCACGTGCTCGCGGACTTCAGCTACCGGTGCGCACCTTATGCCGGCCCGGGCTACTTCCTCGTAGGGGACGCGGCGGTCTTCGTCGACCCGATCTTCTCGACCGGCGTCTGCATGGGGATGATGAGCGCCGTCGAGACGGCCCGGGGCATCTCCGCCCTGCTGCGGGGGACCTCCTCCCCGGAAAAGGTACGGCGGCGCTACATCCGCTTCGTGCACGGGAGCTCGTCGGCCTTCTTCGGGCTGATCGACCGCTACTACCGGCACTCCTTCCGCGAGCTCTTCCTGAGCGGCGCGGGGCCCCTCCATGTGTACGAGGCGACGCTCGCGCTGCTGGCCGGGTACGTGTTTCCGCGCCCGCCGTTCGCCGTGCGCTGGCGCGTGAAGCTGCTGGACTTCTTCGCCTTCATCAACCGCTTCGTGCCCCTGGCGCAGCGGCGCGAGCGCTTCTCCCTGCTGAAATGAGGATCGAGATCCCGGAGGGGAGCCCCTTCTTCGCGGGCCACTTCCCCGGACACCCCATCCTCCCGGGCATCGCCCATCTCGCCCTGGTCGCCAGGGCCCTCGGCAATCCACCCCTGGCGGAGGTGCGCGTCCTGAAGCTGCGCAAGCCGGTCCTGCCGGGCGACGTCCTGGACCTCTCTCTGGAGGAGACGGACGGCTTGGTGAGGTTCGAGATCCGGAGAAGCGAGGAAGTCGTGAGCAACGGCGCGGTCCGGATCGGGGGCGAGGAGACTGAGGTGGCCGAGGCACCGTTCACGGCTTCTCTCCCCGCGGGACTGGTTCCCCACGCTCCGCCGGCCCTTCTCATCCGGACGGGCTCGGTCGCCGTGATCCCCGAGGACAGCCCTTTTGTCGAAGCCGGCCGCGCTCCCGCCTTCGTGGGCCTGGAGGCCGGCGCGCAGGCGGCCGCGCTCCTGGAAGCCCTGGCCCGCTCCTCGGGGGAGCCGAAGATCGGCTACGTGGTGGCCATCCGCAACGCCCGCTTCCGCACGCCATGGCTGCCCGCGGGCCGGCCGCTGCCGGTTACGGTAAAGCCCGCAGGCAGCGCGCCGCCGCTGTCGATCTACGAGGTGAGTGTCGGGGAGGTGGTGACCGGGCTGGTGAGCACGTACATTTCTACCCCCAAAGCTTCCTGAGGCAGAACCACTGGTGCGGGCGGTGGGTGATGGCCCACTGGAGCTCGGTGGCGAAGCGCTGGAGCCCTTGGTCGATCTCCGCCTGGCGGCTGCCATTGCCGCCGATACCGCTGATACCGCCGACGCGGATCGGCGCGCGCAGCGAGCAGCGGTAGCGCTTGCGGCCCTCCCGGAACACGAAGACCGGCAGGATCGGCACTCCGGCCGCGCGGGCCAGCGCCAGCGGGCCGACCGGCACCTGGTAGGGACGGCCGAACAGCGAGATGTCCGCGGTGCGGCCGCCGTTGCGCGGCCGGTCCCCCTGCAAGGCGACGATCTCGCCGCGGCGCAGGGCGTCGAGCAGGTCCACCCCGAGCTGCGGGTCCTCGGCGAAGTGGGTCGTGTAAAGGTCGTCCGCCTTGCTGCGGATCAGCTCGGCGAGGAATTGCTGAGCCCGGGGATCGGTCTCGGCCTCGCGCACCACGTGTACCCGCCGCGTCGCCTGGAAGGACGGCAGCATCGAGCCGCCCACCTCCCAGGCGCCGATGTGGGCCGTCACCAGGATGAACCCCTCGGCCGAGGCGTTCAGCTCGCGCCAGTGCTCCAACCCCTCCACGCCGACCAGGAAGCGCTGGTCCGTGGCCAGCCGCTCGTAGCGCTCGGTCAGGCACCAGGAGAAGTTCCAGATCGTCTTGTAGATCCGCACCTGGCGCTCCCACCAGCCGCAGGGACCGAGCACCGCCTCCAGGTTGGAGGCGACCGCCGCGCGGATGTTGCGCAGCACGGTCGAGAAGAAGGCCACGAACGGCACCATCAGAATGAACAGCAACCAGTTGGGCAGAAACCTCGCCCCCCAGCGGTGGAAGCGAAACCAGAACACCCCCGTGAAATACAGGGGACCGAGGAACCTGCGCACCCAACCCACCTCCGGCGCATGGGGAGGGACGTGAGGCGTCT
>DASUNJ010000647.1:0-3738 GCA_036277235.1 Thermoanaerobaculia bacterium
CCGAGATCGCCGAGGTGGTGGACACCCTGCGCTCCGGCTGGCTCACCACCGGGCCGCGGGTCAAGCGGTTCGAGGAGGATCTCGCCGCGGCGGTCGGCGCTCCGCACGCCATCGCGCTCAACTCCTGCACCGCGGCCCTTCACCTGGCGGTCGAGGCGCTCGGCCTGCGGCAGGGCCAGTCCGTCCTGGTCCCCACCATGACCTTCGCGGCGACGGCGGAGGTGGTGCGCTATGCCGGCGCCGTGCCGGTGCTCGTGGATTGCGACCCCGTCACCCTCAACATGGACCTCGAGGACGCCGAGCGCAGGATCAAGAGCGCTCACGAGCCGGTGGGGATCATCCCGGTCCACGTGGGCGGGCTGATGATGGACGTCGGCGCGATCTCCGCCTTCGCGGAGCGCCACGGCCTCTGGGTGATCGAGGACGCGGCCCACGCGCTGCCCGCGGCCTGGCGCCGGCCCGACGGGAGCTGGCAGCGCTGCGGCGAGGGGACCGCGGCGATCACCTGCTTCTCCTTCTACGCCAACAAGACCGTCACCACGGGCGAGGGGGGCATGGCCACCACCGCCGACCCGGCGCTGGCCGAGCGCATGCGGATGATGTCCCTGCACGGCCTCTCCCACGACGCCTGGGGCCGCTTCAGCAAGGGCGGGACCTGGGATTACCGGATCCTTGCGCCCGGCTTCAAGTACAACCTCACCGACGTGGCCGCGGCGCTCGGCATCCATCAGCTCGCCCGCGCCGAGGAGATGCGGAAGGACCGCGAGCGCCTCGCCCGCCGCTACCTCGTGCTTCTTTCCAACATGGAAGAGCTTGAGCTGCCTCCAGTTCCGGACGGCCGCATTCACTCCTGGCACCTTTTTCCTGTTAAACTACGGCTCGAAAAGCTATCGATTGACAGGAACAGTTTCATCGCGGAGCTGAAGGACGCGGGCGTCGGGTGCTCGGTTCACTGGCGGCCTTTGCACCTCCACCCCTACTACGCCGAGACGTTCGGCTGGAGGGCGGAGGATCTTCCGGCCGCCTCGGCGGTCTGGGAGCGCATCGTCTCCCTTCCTCTCTTCCCCGCGATGACGGATGCGGAGCACGAGCATGTTGTCGCTGTCGTCCAGGGGATTTGTGAACGCTGTCGGCGGAAGGGTTGAAGCCGGCCGAGGCCTGCCTCGCGCCGTGGAAGCCAGCCTCGCCTGCCTCGGGCTGGCTGTTTCCTCGCCCATCCTTCTCTTGACAGCCGGCCTGGTCGCCGCGACCTCGTCCGGCCCCGTCCTCTTCCGGCAGCAGCGCGTCGGCCTGAACGGCCGGCCCTTCTCCCTTCTCAAGCTCCGCACGATGAGGGTCGCCCCCGAGGGCTCCCAGCTCACCACGGCGGGCGACGTTCGCATCACCCCCGTGGGCCGCTGGCTGCGCCGGTTCAAGCTCGACGAGATCCCCCAGCTCTGGAACGTGGTGCGCGGCGACATGTCCCTCGTCGGCCCCCGCCCCGAGGTGCCGCGCTACGTCGACGAGAGCCCCCTCTGGCAGCAGGTCCTCTCGGCGCGGCCCGGCCTCACCGATCCGGTGACGCTGCGCCTGCGCGACGAGGAGGCGCTTCTTGCCGGAGTCGAGGATCCGGAGAGCTTCTACCGCGAGCGGCTCCTGCCCTGGAAGCTGCGCGGCTACCGCGATTACCTCGAGCGCCGCTCCTGGGCCACGGACCTGGGCGTGCTCGGCGCCACGGCCCTCGCCGTCCTGCGGCTGCGCCGGCCCGCTCTCCCGGAGATCGAAGGATGACTGGGGAGCTCCAGCACATCCCACCCCCTCCGCTCTGGACGCGCCTCCTCTACCGCCAGGTCCAGCTCCTCATGGACATCGTCATCCTGCTGGGCTCGTTCGTCGTCGCCTATCTGCTGCGCTTCGACTTCGACATCCCGGACGACGAGCTGGCCCGGATGCTGGTCCAGCTCCCGCTCGTATTGCTCCTCCAGTTCGCGGCCCTGGCGCTGGCCGGGATCTACTCGTTCGTCTGGCGCTATGTGGGCCTGCGCGAGGTCCCATCCTTCCTGAAGGCCGCGGTGGGTTCGGCGGCGGTGCTGCTGTTCCTGCGCTTCGGCCTGCCCGACGGGCTCCACCTCTGGCGCGTTCCGCTCTCGGTGATCCTGATCGACGCGGCTCTCGCTTTCGGCGGCGCGCTCAGCGTGCGCGTCATGCGCCGGGTCCTCTACGAGAGCTACGAGCGCGAGCGCCTCGACCGCACCGCGTCCCGCACTCTCGGAGGGCGCCGGTGCCGCAAGCCGGTGCTCCTGGTGGGCGCCGGCCGCGGCGGCGTGCTCGCCGTGCGCGAGATCCAGGCCCGCGGCGATTTCGACATCGAGGTCATGGGGTTCGTGGACGACGACCCGCTGAAGCAGGGCACGGTCATCCATGGCGTGCGGGTGCTGGGCACCATCCGCGACCTGCCCCGGCTGGTGCGCGAGCTGGGGATCGACCACGTGGTCATCACGATCGCCGAGACCCGGCGCCAGCTCCTGCGGCGGATCGCCGAGACCTGCCAGAAGAGCGGCGTGCGCATGCGCTCCATCCCGGGCTTCTACGAGATCCTGCAGGGCAAGGTCGAGATCAGCCGCATGCGCGACGTGGCCGTCGAGACCCTGCTCGGCCGCGAGCCGGTCTACCTCGACCAGTCCGAGCTCGACCGCTTCCTGGGAGGGAGACGGGTCCTGGTCACCGGCGCCGGCGGCTCCATCGGCTCCGAGCTGGCGCGGCAGGTCGCCCGCTTCCGGCCGTCGCTGCTGCTGCTCCTCGACCGCGCCGAAGGGGCGCTCTTCGAGGTCGACCGCGAGCTGCGGCAGCTCCGCCCCGAGCTGGACATCCGGCCGCTGATCGCCGACGTGGTGGACGCGCCCCGCATCCGCGCGCTGCTCACCCAGTTCCGGCCCGAGGTGGTGCTCCATGCCGCGGCGCACAAGCACGTGCCGATGATGGAGTCGAACGCCAGCGAGGCGATCAAGAACAACGTCTTCGGCACCCGCATCCTGGGCGAGCTGTCGGGCGAGCTGGGGGTCGAGGCCTTCGTGCTGATCTCCACCGACAAGGCCGTACACCCCAGCTCGATCATGGGCGCCTCGAAGCGCATCGCCGAGCTGGTGATCCAGGACCTCGACCAGCGCTACCGCACCCGCTACGTGGCGGTGCGCTTCGGCAACGTCATGGGCTCGGCCGGCTCGGTGATCCCGATCTTCCGCGAGCAGATCTCCCGCGGCGGCCCGGTGACCGTCACCCATCCGGACATGATGCGCTACTTCATGACCATCCCCGAGGCCGCACAGCTCGTGCTGGAGACCGGCGCGATGGGCGACCGGGGCGAGATCTACATCCTCGACATGGGCGAGCCCGTGCGCATCCTCGACCTCGCCAGGGACCTGATCACGCTCTCGGGATTCCGGCCCTACGAAGACGTCGACATCGTGTTCACCGGCCTGCGGCCGGGCGAGAAGCTGTTCGAGGAGCTGGAGGTCTCGGGCGAGAACATCGCCAAGACCCGCCACCCGAAGATCTTCATCGGCCGTCTGCCGGTCTTCGCGTCGGAGCGCCTGTCCGAGGGGCTCAAGCGCCTGGCCGCGCTCGGCCGCCACGGCCACGACGGCGAGATCCGCGAGTTCCTCGCCGAGTTCCTCGACGAGGCCAACCTGATGACGGGCCGGGCCGGCGCCGCGATCCTCCACTTCCCCGGCCGCTCGATCGGCCGCGGACGGTCCTGAG
>DASUNJ010000648.1:0-4087 GCA_036277235.1 Thermoanaerobaculia bacterium
GGTGGCGTTCATGATCTTCGTCAAGGAGCTGCGGTCCGCCAAGGGGGCGCTCACCGAGGCGCTCGCCAAGCACGAGGCCGCCAACCGGGAGCTGGAGGCCAAGCTGGAGACGATCGAGCGCCAGCAGGCCGCCATCCGCGAGCTTTCGACCCCGATCATCGAGGTCTGGGCCGGCGTCCTCTGCCTGCCGGTCGTCGGCATCGTCGACAGCCAGCGCAGCGCCGAAATGACCGAGACCCTGCTCGAGATGATCGTGGCCAAGCAGGCCCGCACCGCGATCGTCGACATCACCGGCATCGACGTGATGGACACGAAGACCGCCGACCACTTCATCAAGATGGCCAAGGCGGTCCGCCTCCTGGGCGCCGACTGCATCCTGTCCGGCATCAACCCCGGCATCGCCCAGACCCTGACCCACATCGGCGTGGACCTCACCGGGATCCGGACGCTGCGCAACCTGCGCGACGCCCTCCAGGTGTTCCTGCGCGAGCAGAACGCGGTGCAGCTCCACTCCCCGGCGGCCGGCCGTATGTCCTGAAGTCCGCGCCACTTGCACAATTTCTTGGTCAGTGCAAGAATCTACATATCGTTTCGGAGGATAACGTGAAGCGATCGACGGCCGTATCGATGGGCTCCGATGGCAGGACTCGCGCATCGGATCAGAGTCTGGCCATCATCCAGATCCGCAATTGCCTGCTGGTGAGCATCCAGACCGAGCTGCACGACCGGCTCGCCCTGGATCTCCAGGAGGCGCTGATGGAGAGGGTGAGGAGCGCGGACACCAAGGGAGTGATCCTCGACGTCTCCGCGGTGGAGGTCATCGACAGCTACATCACCCGCATCCTCAACGACATCGGCAAGTCGGTGCGCTTCATGGGCGCCGAGTGCTACATCGTGGGCATACGTCCGGCTGTGGCCATGACGCTCATCGAGATGGGCGTCGAGCTCGACTCGGTACACACCGCCCTCAACCTCGACCTGGCGCTGGAAAGGCTCGAGCTCCTGCAGTGAGAACCGTGGAGGACGCGGTAGGAGCGGTCCTCTCGGGAGCGATCTCCGCGATCACTCAGCGGAGCATTTTCAATCGTCTTGGCGGGCTGGCCCGGACGCCGGTGGGCCAGCTCGGCCCCGTCGAGCGGCAGACCGTCCTCAAGGAGCTGGAGAGCTCGCTGCGCCTGTTCGCGCGCGCCAGCAGCGCCGAGCTTCTCGCGGCCTGCGAACGCGCCCTGAGCGAAAATTCGGCACCTGCCGCGGGAACCTCGCCAGGGACCGGTGCAGGAACCTCGGCGGCCGGGCCGGCCAGCAAGGCGATCCACAAGGTCTTCGCGGTGGACCAGGAGAAGGACATCGCCACGGCGCGTTTGGAAGCGTGGTCCGAGGCGGTGCGCATCGGCCTCTCCAAGTTCACCGCCGTGAAGGTCGCCACCGCCGTGTCGGAGCTCGCCCGCAACATCGTCTTCTATGCCGGCAAGGGGACGGTCGAGCTGCGCGCCACCGAGGACGAGCGCGGTCCCAGCCTGCAGATCGTGGCCACTGACAAGGGGCCCGGCATCGAGCCCCGCAAGCTGGAGGAGATCTGGGCCGGCACCTACAAGTCCCAGCGCGGCATGGGCAAGGGGCTGCTGGCCGTCAAGAAGCTGGTGACCGATTTCCATCTCGACACCAACCCCGGCAAGGGCACGACCGTGACTTGCGTTTTCCGCGGAGACCGCTGATAATCTGCGCAACGAAACCCTATGTGGATTCAGTCTTGCCGGGCGTACGCCGGGTGCAAGTCTCGTTGGAGGAATAATTCATGAGGCCGAATCTCGCAGAGATCGAAGCCAGTGGCGAAGGCAGGGTTGGCAGGCACACGAACGCCTTCATCCCGCCCGACACCTTCTACATGAAGATCGTGGGCGACCTGAACGACGAGGAAGGGAAGCAGGTCAATGGCGCCCACTGGGAAATCGGCAAGGACATCGACGGGGTGTTCTTCCTCTGTGATATCGCCGAGCTCGAGAGCGTCGGCCCCGCGGTGCGCAAGGAGGCGGTGGAGGTCCAGAAGAAGATGAACATCGCCGGGGCCGCGGTCCTGAAGGCGCCCCTCAAGGCGCGCATCTTCGCGAAGCTGATCCTCACCGCGACGAACATGTTCAAGTCGGAGAAGATGCCGGTGATGTTCGTCGACACGCCCGAGGATGCCTGGGCCTGGATCGAGAAGCAGCGCGAGGAGTACCACGCCCGCAGGCAGCAGAAGGCCGGTTGAGAGCGTTTTAGAAGCACCTCACGGCCGCCTGCGTTTCGATCCCTGTGCCGCGAGCAGGCCCGTGGCGACGAGCGAGAGCCCTCCGATCCAAAAGCCGGCCACGAGGCCCGGGGGGACGAACCGCAGCTCCACCCGCGAAGCTCCCGGCGGTACGTGAACGCCGACGAAAGCGCCGTTGACCACCACCGTCTCCAACGGCCCGGCGCTCCAGCCCTCCGGTATCAGGAGCGAGGTCGCGAGCAGGCGATCGCCGGAGCCGGGGACGTCCAGCGTGATCCGGCCCGGCGTGAGAGCGATCAGCCGGATTTCCCCCCTTTGCCCCCGCTCCCCCACCCAGCCCGCCGCCCGGCCGTCGAACACCGCGACGCGGCGCGGGTCCTTCAGGGAAGAGATCCACCTCCCCACGTCCCCTTCCCGGATCGCCTCGGCCGCGGACGGCAGGAACCAGCGGGGCAGCGCGTCGGGGTTGCGGTAGAGGCGGTAGTGCTCGAACCGGCCGCCGTCGATCCGCTCCATCGTCCGGGGCGGCTGGAATTCCTCGACCGAGGTCACGAGCCGCACGTTGAGGAAGTCGAGGAGGGGATGGTCGATCCCCCGGAACGCGGGGAAGTAGTTTCCGGTGGTCGGAGCGAACCCGAAGGCCGCCTCCAGGGTCCGCAGGTAGGACATGGGCGCCAAGGGGTTGTGCGTCCGCGCGTCGGCGATGCCGTACACGGCGAGCAGCGAGGGGAACAGCATGCGCTCCTCGCCCACGATCCGCCACGGCCCGTTCTCCGCGGTCTCCCGCTTCAGCAGGGCCATGAAGTCCGTGGCCGGGAAGAACAGCGCCGGATCGCTCTCCGGCAGATGGCCGCGCGCCCAGGGTCCTAGATCGAGGACGAGGACCAGCGCCAGCCCGGCCGCGGCCAGCGCCGGACGCTTCCATCCCAGGAAAGCCGCAGCCAGGATCAGCCCCCAGAGCGCGATCACATAGGGATCGGCATGCGCGGCGAGGCTCAGGGCTGCGGCCAGGACCACGGCGACCCAGCCCAGGACTGAATGTCGAGGAGATCGGGCGCGGAGCAGCCGGTCGATCCCCATCCCGCCGGCCACGGCGAGGGCCAGGGAGCCGACGAGCAGGATGCGCGACCAGGCCACCGTCCTCAGGGCGCTTACCGAGTAGATGACATGCGCGAGGGGGATGAACTGGGCCGCGAGGAGCAGGCTCAGCGCCGCGAAAACGAGAAACGGCCAGGATCTCCTCCGCCGGAGCGCGAGCAGCGCCACGGCCGATCCAGCGAGGGCCACGAGCCCGGCGTAGCCGCTCTCCGAGTCCGCCCAGTTGAACGGGCCGCGGAACTCTTCGAGGTAGGGCCGGCCGAAGACCCGCGGGTTGACAGGAGAGAGCACCAACCGCCCGAAGCCGGGCAGGAACCAGCTCCAGGGATACTGCATGTGCAGAGTGTAGGGAGGCAGCTCGCGCACGAGGGTCTCCTGCGCCCGCTGGGAGTGGGGCAGGTACAACGCGAACGGCAGCACGTGCGGCGCGGCCAGGCCGAAGCCGAGAAAGGCGGCCAGCGCCGCCGACCCGAGCCCGCGGACGAAGCTCCGGCGCCGCGCCAGAGCCAGCCCGCACATGGCGGCGAACACTCCGCCTAGGGCCGCCGTCTCCGGATGCCCGGAGAGCAGCAGCGCCGCCGTGAGCACGGCTGCCGTAGAGAGGACGGTGGCTCCTCCGCCCCGGAACAGGCGGATCACGGCCGCGGTCAGCCACGGGACCCAGGCGATCGCTGCCGTGTGCGGGAAGAGCGCCCAGGCCATCATCCCGCCGCCGAAGGCAAACCCGCCCCCCGCGAGGAG
>DASUNJ010000649.1:0-4337 GCA_036277235.1 Thermoanaerobaculia bacterium
TCCATCGTGATCGTGTAGTAATGGCTGCTCGCGGAAAGCCCGGTCTCCTGGATGTAGGCGAGCGGCATCTCGTGGTAGTGCTTCGCGGGACCGCCGCTCTCCGGCATCACGATCAGGTCGTGCAGGAAGCCGAACTGCTGCCACATGGCCGAGGTCCTGTTGATGCGCTCGATCATGGCCGTGACGACGCCGTTCAAGGTGGGCTCGACCTCCTCGGCCGGCCAGGGCGTCTCGTGATACTTCTTCTCCAGCATCCGGAACAGCGCGCGGGTGTTGTAACGGAAGCCGTGGATGAAGCCCGAGGTGCCCTTCTTGAAGTCGCGGGACTGGGTGATCGTGCCGGCGAAGTACATGCCCGGAACGTTCATCGACTCCCACTCGCACGTCATCGCGGGATAGCGGTCGTTGATCGTCAGCTCGGGCCGGCAGTCCGCGTCGAAAAACGAGTTGTCGAAGCGGAAGCCGGTGCAGAGGATGATCCGGTCGTAGACCAGCTCCTCGATCTCGTGGCCGGCGTGCGAGTAGCGCACCGAGACCACCAGCTTGCCGTCCGCGCGGCGCACGATGCGCTCCATGGTGGCGTCGAGGACCGCGTTCTGGGACTTGAGCTGATAGGTGTCGAGGAAGTTGTTGTTCACCGCCCGCAGATGCCCCACGAAGTGGCTCTGCCAAGCCATCCGCACCGGATTCGGGCTGATCACGTGGATCAGCGCCGTGGTTTCGATCAGGTTGTCGGCGGTCTCGAAGGCCGAGTTGCCCTTACCCACCACCAGCACGCGCTGGTTGACGAAGTCGTCGGGGTTCACCGAGACGCTCACGTAGTTCTCGGCCAGCTCGATGCCCGGCACGTCCGGGACGTGCGGCTTCGTCACCCCGGCGGCCACGACCAATCGGCGGCAGGTGAAGGCGTTGCCCTCGGCGTCGTGAAGGCGGAAGCCCTCCTGCGTCTTCTGCACCCGCGTGACCTGCGTGTTGCACCGGACGTTGAGGCCGAAGCACTCGGCGTAGTCGCAGAGGTATTTCACCATCGTGTCCGCGCTGGGGAAGTACTTCTTGGTGTATTCCTTGAATGGCAGCGGCGCGTCGTCGCTGAGGAGGGAGTTCCAGTCGAAACGGAGGTTGACCTCGGGATCGTCGTAGCCGGTGTAAACCTTGTTGTTGGAGATCAGGGTGCGATGGCGGGGGTACTTCTTGAAGAACTCGCCCGGGCTGTCCCCTCGTTCCAGGATCATGTAGCTGCGTCCGGCGCGGGAGAGGTGGTGACCGAGCTGCAGACCTGCCGGACCTGCACCGAGAATCAGAACCTCGAAATCGACGTTCCCCCTGGCGTCCATCGGCTCCCTCCATTGGATGGTCCGCGACAACGACCCCACCTGGCCGGCACGGACCGAATAGATGTACTGCGGTACAGCACCTTATAAGTGCGCAGATCTCTATGGACCGGGACAGCGCGACTCCCGAACTTACAATGGGGGCATGCCGTCCATCATGTCGACGACCTTGGACCTCGCGGCGCTCGCCCGGAGCCTCCGGCTTCCCCCCTCCGCGCTGCGGATCGTGGACCTCTCCGCCCTCGCTCCGCAGGTCCGGGAGAGGGAGGCGGGCAAGCTGGCGGCGGCGGGCTCGCCGGACCTGCCGGCTCAGCTCCGGATGAAGATCGAAGGGCTCCTTGACGAGCACGCTTCCCTCGACTGGCTGGTCTTCGCGCCCGAGATCCCCCGCAAAGCTCCGGAGAAGGTCTACGGCTCTGCCCTGGAGTACTGGGCCGACCGGGTCCTGCCTCCCCCGCCCATCCTGCCGGCCGTTGCAGCTCCGCTCCGGCGCCGTCTCCTGGAGCTGGATGCCGAGACCTGGGCGGAGCTGCGCGCCCGCGCCGCGTGGGAGGGAATCGCTCCGGCCGCGATGATCCTCGCGGCCCTGGCCGACGGGCTCGCCGCCTGGAGCGGGGACCCCCGGTTCACCGTGGAGCTTTCGCTCACCGGCACGCCTCTCTGGGTCCCTCTGGAGCTGGACGGCGCCGCCTCCGGACCCTTCGGCGAGCGCGCGCGTGGCGTGCAGGAGCGCCTCCGCAGCGATCTCACCTGGCCTCTGCCGCGCTCGCTGCGGCCCGACGGCCTCCCCCCGTTGCCGGTCGCGGTGACCTTGCCGCCGCGTCTGTTTCGGGAGGAAGCGGGAGAGGAAGAGCCGGCCGGGCCACCGAGGAGGCGGACCGAGCCGCGCCTCCTCCAACTCCAGGTGGCCGAGCGCGAGGGCGGGCTCCTCCTGTTCTGGGACGTGGCCGAGACGGGATTCCCCGAGGGGATGGCGGACGCCCTGACCGTGGGCTGCCGCGACCTCCTCCGCCGCCTCTCCGCAGTCTCGGCCTGGCAGGAGGTCCGCCGCCGGCTGATCCCGCCCCAGCAGCTCGCCCGCATGGTCGCCTTCAACACCACCGGCGCCCCAGTGCCCGAGCCCTGGCTGTACGAGCTTTTCGCCACGCGGGCGCGGCGCCAGCCGGAGCGGACTGCCGTGACCGGTCCTTCCGGCTCGACCACCTACGGCGAGCTGTTGCGGACCGCGGAGCGCCTCGGCCACCTTCTCCAACGCGAGGGCGCGCGGCGCAACACGCCGGTGGCCGTCGTCCTGGAGCCGGGTTGGGAAGCGGTCGCCGCCATCCTCGGCGTGCTCGCGGCGGGAGCGGCCTGGCTGCCCGTCGATCCCGATTTACCCCGCGGCCAGCTCCGGCCGTTGCTGGAGCACGGCCGGATCGAGCTCGCCGTCACCCGCGAGGTCCTGGCCGACGCCCTCGACTGGCCGGAAGAGATCGTAGGGATCATGATCGAGGACGCAGCCAATCAGGATCTCCCCGAGGGGCCGCCCCCGGTGCCCTCCGCCTCCCCCAAGGACCTGGCCTGCGTGCTCTCCGGAGTCATGCTGGAGAACCGGGGGATCGCGAACCTCGCCCTGGACCTCGCGCAACGCTTCGGGCTCGGACCCGCGGACCGCACCCTCGCCCACTCGCTCGCGGAAGGGACCTCCCTCTTCGAGATCTTCGGCACCCTCGCGGCAGGAGGCACTGTGGTGTTCGATCAGACCGAAGGGATCACTGTCGCTACGGCTCAGGACCGGATCGTCCTGAACGGCGTCCGGACCGCGGTCCTGAGAGGCTCGCTGGAAACGACGGTATGGACGGCCGTCTCCGAGGACGGCTCGTCCTTCGGCCGGCCGCTCTCCAACCAGAGCGTCCACATCCTGGACGCCCGGCTGGAGCTCTGCCCTTTCTGGGTGCCTGGAGACCTGTACGTCGGCGGACTCGGGCTCGCCCGCGGCTACTGGCGCGATCCGGCGCGGAGCGCCGAGCGTTTCACGATCCACCCCGACACGGGCGAGCGGCTCTTCCGCACCGGCCTGCGGGCGCGGTGGGTAGCGGGGGGCGAGGCGGAGCTGCTGCCGCCGGCCTAGCGGTGCACGGTCTCCGCGCACCGGTGCACGAGCGATTTGCACCGGTGCGCGAGCGCCGCGGAGGGGTGCGCGAGGGAGCCGCTGAACTCCCTTCCCCGAATCCCGTATCACCTTCAAGATGGAAACTCTCCTCCGTGACCTGCGCCACGCCTGGCGGTCGGCGGCCGGGGCTCCCGGCTTCACCGCGCTCGCCGCGCTGACCCTCGCTCTCGGGATCGGCGCGGCCACGGTCGTGTTCGCGCTGACCGACGCGGTCCTGCTCCGCCCCTTCCCCTTCGTCGAGCCCGAGCGGCTCGCGGCGGTGTGGGGCGAGAGCCCAAGCGCCGGGCACGCGCGGGTCGAGGTCTCCATGCGCGACGCCGAAGACTGGCGCGCCGGCAACCGGGTCTTCTCGGAGCTCGCCCTGCTGGCCGCGAGCGACGGCTACGTATCCCTGACCGGACCGGATGGAGCCGTGCCCGTCCGCTTCCGCTTCGTGTCAGCCGGCTTCTTCGACGTATTGGGCGCCCGCCCCGCCCTGGGCAGGACGTTCCAACCCGGAGACGAGCGCCGCTCCACCCTGGTGATCGGCGACCGGCTCTGGCGCGAGCGGCTCGGCGGGGATCCGGCCATCGTCGGCCGCACCCTCCGGATGGACAGCGAGCCCGTGACCGTGATCGGAGTCATGCCGCCCGGCTTCCAGTTCCCCTACACCGCGGACGCCTGGTGCCTGTTCAGCCCGGCTTCGGAGGAAGAGGATGGCCTTCGCATCTTCCAGGGACTGGCCCGGCTCGGGCCGGGGGTGAGCCTCCAGAAGGCACAGGACGGCATGTCCGAGCTGTCCGACTCGCTGCGCCAGAGCAAGCCTTTTCAGTACCGCGACTACCGCGCCTCGGTGCGGCCGCTGGTCGACGACG
>DASUNJ010000650.1:0-11440 GCA_036277235.1 Thermoanaerobaculia bacterium
CAACCCGCGGTTGGAACCGTCCGTACGCCGGTTGGGAACCGCCCGTGAGCCGGGTTTAACCGTCCGTCAGATGGGTGGAACCGCCCGCGAAGCGAGGGGAACCGTCTTTGCCGCGCACTCGGAGCCGCTCGGGCGATCCAACGGCCTTTCTCTGCCCGGGTTAGGAGCCTTCGTCCTCGCTTCACGGCCTCGTCCAAGCGGGCGCTTAAACGTCCACCCTAGACGAGAGGCATTCCTCTCCTCTGCCTCTCGTTGGTGGGCTTATCCGAAAGGCTCCGACGCAGAAGTGCGCCACCTCGCTTGGAACAAGCTCCTTATCCGCCCTTCAACGCTCGCCGACATATGGTCCGCGTTCGCGGAGGTGAAAACGCTCCACTTGTAGAGAGCCAAACTCGCGGTATAATTCTTTGTCATGAGCGGATCCACCTATGACGTCTTCATTAGTCACTCTTCTGAGGACAGAGCCGTCGCAGATGCCATCTGCCATCGGCTCGAAGCTCGGCAGATTCGTTGCTGGATTGCGCCTCGTGACATTCTGCCTGGATTGTCTTGGAGTGCTGCGATTGTAAGAGCCATATCCTCCTCCTCCATTATGATCGTTGTAGTTTCCTCCTGTGTTAACACCTCCTCGAATGTCCTTCAAGAGCTTCGTTTGGGGTTGAAGCACAAGATTGTCATTATCCCTATTCGAATCGACTCAGCAAGAATCAGTGACGACCTAACCTATTTCTTAGGATCAAGTCAATGGTTCGATGCCGTTCCGCCAGCCGATACGCAAATAGATCGGCTCTGTCAAATTGTCAAGGTGCATTTGCAAGACCCTGGTGTGCAAGATCGCTTAAAGCCGTATGGGTCCGATCCGCTGGCTGCGCAATCATCCGCGGCTGGCGGGACTTTCGGACAGCCAGGTAATGACGAAGGTGATAAAAGTGAAGGAGGAAGAAAGGAATTCGAGCAGATCCGCGCCGACGCCCTGCGCGGTCATCCTGGTGCGTTGGTGAATCTTGGACTTCGGTATGAAGACGGCGATGGTATCCCTCAGGATTACCCTTCGGCCTTAAGTTGTTACCAAAAAGCAAGCGCTCTCGGAGATAGCCGCGCTATGGCTTTCTTAGGCGCTCTGCACGAGTTTGGCCGTGGTATTCAGTCTAGCTTTGAGGAGGCAGTGAAGTGGTATCGTGCCTCCGCTGAAGCCGGCTCTAGTATTGGCATGAGGAACTTGGGTGTCATGTATGAACATGGAAGAGGGGTGCCTAAGGACGTTTCCGAAGCTATGAACTGGTACCGCCGAGCGGCCGAAGCCGGTAATAGTCGCGCTATGATGTTCTTGGCCAATCTCTATTACGAGGGCACCGAAGTTTCACGAGAGTACGAGCAAGCTTTTCACTGGTATCGCCGGGCTGCAGAGTTGGGGAACAGTACAGCTATGGCGAATCTCGGTGTCATGTGTGAGCATGGAGAAGGTGTTGTTCAAGATCTCGAAGCGGCGGTCGATTGGTATCGCAAGGCCGCTGCGACTGGCGACGCCAATGGAGCTCTGTGCTTAGCCAATCTCTACTACAAAGGCACCGAAGTATCACGGGAGTACGAGCAAGCTTTTCACTGGTATCGCCGGGCTGCAGAGTTGGGGAACAGTATAGCTATGGCGAATCTCGGTGTCATGTGTGAGCATGGAGAAGGTGTTGTTCAGGATCTCGAAGCGGCGGTCGATTGGTATCGCAAAGCCGCTGCGACTGGCGACGCCAATGGGACTAAGTACTTGGCATCGATGTATAGGTTTGGGCGCGGTATACCGGTCGACTGCGTGAAGGCCATAGGTTTATATCATATGGCTGCCGATGCGGGAAGTGTCGCCGCTATGACAGCTCTCGGTGAGATATATTGCAACGGCGAAGGAACACCGCAGAACGGCCCGGAGGCCGTTAAATGGCTGTTGAAGGCTTCTGAAGGCGGCGACTCATCTGGGATACCCACATTAGCTTATATCTATTACCGGGGTATTGGTGTTGTGCGCGACTGTCAAAGGGCCTTGAGCCTGTACGAAAGAGCTGCTGAAAACGGCAGTAGTCTGGCTTTATCCAATCTTGGTTGCATGTACCGTGATGGGGAGGGGGTGGAACAGGATCATGAGTTGGCCCTAATTTATTTCAAGAAAGCTGTAGACAAGGGTGATCTCCAGGCCCTCACGGCTATCGGCGTCATGTATGAGTATGGTTGGGGTGTTCTCTCTGACTATCAAGAAGCCGTCAGATGGTATACCAAGGCCGCTGAAGCTGGAGAGAGCAATGGTCAACATAACCTCGGAGTTTGCTATTTGCTCGGGCATGGTGTTGCCGAAGATCGGGTTCGAGCTGCGGTGTTCTTTCGCCAAGCTGCTAGCCAAGGACATGCTAGGGCGGCAAAAGCCCTCAAGGGATTGTGACCCCCTGAGGGGGAGCGGTTCTTGCGTTGTCTTGCGCACGATCTCGCCGATGACTTCCTCGCCGATCGAACGCCGCCGCCCCACCCGCGGGGTATGAGATGTTGGCTGGGAACGCAGCGGCAGTAGGAGCAGAAGTGCCCCAGGAGAATAGGTGTCTGGCGAGTGTTGAAGGAGAACGTGGAGTTCTCTCTTTCTCCCCGGCGCGGACAGCTCCTGCAGCGCTGTCCAGGTGGACTGCTCAGCTGTGGTGACCTGTTTGCCCCGCATAAATCGTTAGAAAATAGGCTCTCATCAGCCTGTCGGGAGCTCCTCTCCGCGTCTCGGGCGCACCTCTCCCGTCCTGGAGGGCATCCAGCTCCTGAAAACATCCTTGACTTGGGCTCGGCAGCTCCGATCGCCCGCTACGGCGATGCGGTCGCAGACAAACCCACGAACGGCAGGGCCGGCGGGAAGCAGCCGTTGGGGAATCTGGCCAGGCGGTCTCCAGCCTTCAGCCTTTCCGCTGCCTCCCGAAAAGCTCCAAGGAAGAGGCCGTAGGCCGCCCTCAGCGCTTGGCGGGCGTCCTTGCTGGCCGCGTGGAACAGAGGGGCCGGCGACTTCTTGAGCTTCTCTGGACGCGTTTGCGGATGCTGGCTTAGGATGGCACACTCCCCGGCATGTGATTCGGTGCCGGTGCGGAGTAAAACGTCGGCAGCGGCTCTGATAGGCTCGCCCCCATGGGCGACGCGATCAGCTTGGTCGAGCTCCTCACCCAGCTAGCAGGCGCCGAGCTGTCTTTTCGGCGAGAGAGTGAGAATGACCTGCTCGCTGTAACGGTCCTGACCCTGCCAACCGGGCGACAGTTTCTCTTCGTGGAACGCACGTACCGCGACGGGACCGGAGTGCTCCTCGATCCAACTCCCGAAGACATCGAGATTGCCCGCAGCGGAAATCTGTGGAGCCTCTGGAATGAAGAGCGCACCCGGCTCCTGGCTCCCGCCTCTTGGACCTTCGAGCCACCGCAGGACGAGGAGCGGGCCACGGCCGAGGCGTATGCGCGCCATCCGGACGTTCTCGATACAGCTTTCGATGCCGCTGTCTGGGAAGAAAAAGGTCCGGACAAGCAATGACAATATGAGTACCCCCGGGGAGGGTCGGCCTTCCCAGCCCCGACGCCCTGAGGGGCGTCTTCCCCTTCCTTTTGTCGCCGTTGCGGAATAAGATTCCCGCGACGACTCCGGAAGGGAGAACCTCATGAGCCCGCCCGCCGCAGCGCACGCGCCACTGCCCTTCGAGCTCGTTCTGGACGATGGAGAGCCCTTTGAGACCGACTGGCACTCGGTGGCTTTCCCCCTCCTGCGGACCCTGATCATTCGCGCCATGACGGAGCAGGAGAGGGCCCACTTCTTCTGCGGCGGCAACATCTTCGTCTACTACTCCGTGGAGCAGGCCTGGGCGGTCGCGGAGGAGGAGAAGAAGGGTTTGGAGAAGCGGGCCTTCCGCGGGCCGGACGTCTTCTGGGTGGGCGGCGTCGACCCGCACCGCGAACGTCAGGCGTGGATTGCCTGGGAGGAGGGTGGCCGGCTGCCGGACGTCATCGTCGAGCTTCTGTCTCCCTCCACGGCGCAGAAGGACCGCACCGAGAAGCGGGACCTTTACGCGAAGGTCTTCGGCACCGCGGAATACTTCCTGTGCGACCCGGAGACGGGGGAATTGGAGGGCCTGCGCCTGGCGGGCCGCTCCTACCTGGCGATCCAGCCCGATGAGAAAGGCCGGCTCCGGAGCGAGCAGCTCGGGGTGTCCCTCGGAATGTGGCACGGCGAAGTGGACGGAAGGACGGGCGACTGGGTGCGGCTCTTCCGTCCCGACGGCAGCCTGGTGCCGACTCCTGAGGAGCGGGCCGAGGCGGCGGAGGCCGAGCTCGCCCGCCTTCGCGGCCTGCTCGAAGAGCGCCGCTGATCGTCCGGCGCCGAGCCTCGCGGGCACCGGGACCGGGAATACCGCAGCCCCTTCAGCCGGTTGTACGCTCCCGGAGCCCCCTTCGGACCCCAGACGGCGCGATTTGGGGGCTGGACATCCGTTTCCGACTCTGGCACAATGTCCGTCCTTCTCCTCGGGACGCCCTCTCCCGGGGCTCCCCGCTGGGCTCCCTGTCATCCTGGGTACCTGGGTAGTCTGGGCAAATGACCGCGAGACGGCCAGCGCGAGTGAAGGGGCTTTACACGGCATGGGGGTAAGGGTAAGATCGCGCGGTTTTGACCGTCGGAGGCCGTCCGGACACCGGTCCGAGGCGAGCCTACGGGTGTCTCAAAAGCCCACGTGGCTCAGGGGTAGAGCACTTCCTTGGTAAGGAAGGGGTCACCGGTTCAAATCCGGTCGTGGGCTCCATATTCGCCGATCACAACAAAGCTTTTAGGAGGCACTTAGAACGCCATGGGCAAGGAGAAGTTCAATCGTTCCAAGCCGCACGTGAACGTCGGCACCATCGGCCACGTGGACCATGGGAAGACGACGCTGACGGCGGCGATTACCCGCGTTCTGGCGGGCAAGGGGCTGGCCAGTTTCGTGGCGTTCGACCAGATCGACAAGGCTCCCGAGGAGCGCGAGCGCGGCATCACCATCGCGACCGCCCACGTGGAGTACCAGAGCGAGAAGCGCCACTACGCGCACGTGGATTGCCCCGGCCACGCCGACTACGTGAAGAACATGATCACGGGCGCGGCGCAGATGGACGGCGCGATCCTGGTGGTGTCGGCCGCGGACGGTCCGATGCCGCAGACGCGCGAGCACATCCTGCTCGCCCGCCAGGTGGGCGTGCCCTCGATGGTCGTGTTCATGAACAAGTGCGACATGGTGGACGACGAGGAGCTTCTCGACCTGGTCGAGCTGGAGCTTCGCGAGCTGCTGTCGTCCTATGACTTCCCGGGTGACGACATTCCGATCATCCGGGGCTCGGCTCTGCGCGCGCTGGAGAGCGGCGACGCCAACAGCGAGTGGGGCAAGAAGATCATCGAGCTGATCGATGCGGTGGACAGCTACATCCCGCTGCCGGAGCGCGCGATCGACAAGGACTTCCTGATGCCGATCGAGGACATCTTCTCGATCTCGGGCCGCGGCACGGTGGTGACCGGGCGTATCGAGCGCGGGGTGGTCAAGATCGGCGACGAGGTGGAGATCATCGGCATCCGTCCGACGGCCAAGACGATCGTCACGGGCGTCGAGATGTTCAAGAAGCTGCTCGACCGCGGCGAGGCTGGCGACAACATCGGCGTGCTTCTGCGCGGCACCAAGAAGGACGACGTGGAGCGCGGCCAGGTGCTGGCGAAGCCGGGCTCGATCACGCCGCACACGAAGTTCAAGGGCGAGGTCTACGTCCTGACCAAGGAGGAGGGCGGCCGTCACACGCCGTTCTTCAACGGCTACCGTCCTCAGTTCTACTTCCGCACGACGGATGTGACCGGGGTGGCCCAGCTGCCGGAAGGGACGGAGATGGTGATGCCGGGCGACAACGTGAACCTGGAAGTGGAGCTGATCGCTCCGATCGCCATGGAGAAGGGCGTCCGTTTCGCCATCCGCGAGGGTGGCCGCACGGTCGGCGCCGGCACTGTCACCGAGATCGTGAAGTAAGGCTTCCTGAGGAAATCATGGTCAACGAGAAGATCCGCATCCGCCTGAAGGCGTTCGACTACCGCATCCTGGACACGTCGACGCACGAGATCGTGGACACCGCTCGGCGCACCGGCGCGCGGGTCGTGGGGCCGATCCCCCTGCCCACGCACATCGCCCGGTACACCGTCAACCGCTCGCCGCACGTCGACAAGAAGTCGCGGGAGCAGTTCGAGATCCGCACGCACAAGCGGCTGCTCGACATCTTCGAGCCCACCAGCCAGACGGTGGACGCGCTGATGAAGCTCGAGCTGCCGGCCGGTGTGGACGTCGAGATCAAGGCATTCGGGAAGTAGCCCTTCCTAGGAGATGACTGAGATGGAAGGCATTCTGGGCAAGAAGCTGGGCATGACCCAGATCTACGCCGACGACGGGACGGCCGTTCCGGTCACGGTGATCCAGGCGGGACCCTGCCTGGTGGTGCAGAGGAAGACGGTCGAGACCGACGGCTATGACGCGGTCCAGATCGGGCTCGTCGAGGTCAAGCCGGCGAAGAAGGTCGGCCGTCCGCGCGAGGGCCACTTCAAGAAGGCCGGCGTGGCACCCGTCCGCCGGGTGGTGGAGCTGCCGCTCGGCGCGGATGAGGACGCCAACGCGGGCGATTCGGTCGACGTCTCGATCTTCGCCGAGAAGGAGTGGGTGGACGTGATCGGCACGAGCAAGGGCAAAGGCTTCCAGGGCGTCATGAAGCGTCACGGCTTCCGCGGCGGCCGGGCCAGCCACGGCTCCATGTTCCACCGCGCGCCGGGCTCGATCGGCCAGTCGGCGTACCCCTCGCGAGTGATGCCCGGCATGCGCGGCACCGGCCGCATGGGCGGCGAGCGCGTGACGGTCAAGAACCTTCAGGTCATCAAGGTGGATGCCGAGCAGAACCTGATCTACGTGCGGGGCGCGGTGCCGGGTCCGAAGAGCGGCTACCTGCAGATCCGCCGGGCGAAGCGGGGCTAGGGCTGAGCGCTTTTGAGGAACAATCGATGAAGATTGCAGTCAGGAATTTCGACAACAAGCAGGTGCGCGAGATCGAGGTACCGGACGCCGTGTTCGCGTACCCGTACAAGGAGCACCTGATCCACGAGGTCGTGCAGGCCTACCTCTCGGGCCGGCGCTCGGGCACGCACAAAGTCAAAACTCGCGCCGAGGTCTCGGGCTCCGGCAAGAAGCTCTGGCGGCAGAAGGGGACGGGCCGCGCCCGCGTGGGCGACATCCGCAACCCCAAGTGGCGTCACGGCGGCATCGTGCACGGCCCGGTCCCGCACGGCCACGAGAAGCATCTGTCGGTGAGGGAGAAGAAGAACGCCCTCAAGTCTGCTCTTTCGAGAAAAGCCGCCGAGGAGCGGATCCTGGTCTTGGAGAGCTTCGACCTGTCCGACCACCGGACGCGGGAGCTGGTCCGGCAGCTGACCGGCCTGGGCATCGACGGCAAGGCGCTCCTGGTGGACAGCCGGGAGAACCAGAACCTGGCAAGGGCGTCGCGGAATGTTCCGGCGCTCAAAACGGTTGATGCCCTGGCTGTCAACGTCTACGACGTGGTGGACCGGTCGTTCCTGGTGCTGAGCGAGGGCGCTCTCAAGCGTCTGGTGGAGGTGCTCGCGAAATGAGGATCCAGGAAGTCATCCGGCGTCCGTTGATCACCGAGAAGTCGACGGACCAGCGCGAGGACATGAACATCGTGGCCTTCGAGGTCCACCGCGACGCGAACAAGATCGACGTCAAGAAGGCGGTCGAGGACCGGTTCAAGGTCAAGGTGAGCGAGGTGCGGATCGCCCGGGTGCACGGCAAGGTGCGCCGCCAGGGCCGTCACTCCGGCCGCCGGCCGGACTGGAAGAAGGCCTACGTGCGGCTCGCGGCGGGCGAGAAGCAGATCGAGTTCTTCGAGGGGATGTAAGATGCCAGTCAAGGAAAGAAAGCCAGTCAACTCCTCGAGCCGGTTCCAGACGTATCTGACGTTCGACGAGATCACGTCGGACCGGCCGCACAAGGCGCTGACCAAGGGCAAGTCGAAGACGGGCGGGCGCAACAACCAGGGCCAGCTCACCTCGTGGTGGCGCGGCGGTGGTCACAAGCGCCGGTACCGCGTCATCGACTTCAAGCGGGACAAGCACGGCGTGCCTGCAAAAGTCGCGAGCATCGAGTACGACCCGAACCGCTCGGCGCGCATCGCGCTGCTCAACTACGCCGACGGCGAGAAGCGCTACATCCTCTGGCCGAACGGCCTGAAGATGGGCGCCGAGGTGGTGTCCGGACCGGCCGCCGAGGTCAATCTCGGCAACGCCATGCCGCTGCGCCGCATCCCTCTGGGCACGGTGGTGCACAACATCGAGCTCAAGATCGGCAAGGGCGGCCAGATGGTGCGCAGCGCCGGCACCGGGGCCCAGCTGATGGCGCGCGACGGCGGCTGGGCGCAGGTCAAGCTCCCCTCGGGCGAGGTGCGGCGGGTGCACGTCGAGTGCTATGCCACGGTCGGCCAGGTGGGCAACCTGGAGCACGAGAACGTGTCCATCGGCAAGGCGGGCCGCAACCGCTGGCTCGGGTACAAGCCGCACAACCGCGGCGTGTCGATGAACCCGGTGGACCACCCGATGGGCGGCGGCGAGGGCCGGACCTCCGGCGGCCGCCATCCCACGACGCCGTGGGGCACGCCGACCAAGGGTTACAAGACCCGGAACAACAAGCGCACGGACAGCATGATCGTCCGCCGGCGGAACAAGAAGTAGGGATCAGGAGAGACCATGGCGCGTTCGCTCAAGAAGGGCTACTTCATCGACGATCCCCTCCTCCGCAAGCTGGAGGGGATGAACGACCGCGGCGAGAAGCGGGTGATCAAGACCTGGTCCCGGCGCTCGACGGTGGTCCCCGAGATGGTCGGGCACACCATCGCGGTGCACAACGGTCAGAAGTTCATCCCGGTCTACGTCAGCGAGAACATGGTGGGCCACAAGCTCGGCGAGTTCGCGCAGACCCGGACCTTCCGTGGCCACGCCGGCAAGAAGGCCGAGAAGGGCGCTCGGCCCCGGTAAGGGACCGGCGAGAAGAGGGGAACGAACGATGGAAGTCACAGCACGGCTTCGCTACCTCCGGGGCTCGGCGCAGAAGGTCCGCCTGGTCGCCGACCTGATCCGCGGCAAGAGCGCCCAGGACGCGGTTCACATCCTGGACGTGACCAACAAGGCAGCGGCCCAGCACGTCCAGAAGTGCCTGAAGTCGGCGATCGCCAACGCGGAGAACCGGGACGACCATGTCGACGTCGACCGGCTCTACGTCAAGGAAATCTTCGTGGACGGCGGGCCGATGTTCAAACGGATCCGGCCCGCGCCGATGGGGCGGGCGTTCCGCGTCCTCAAGCGGCAGAGCCACATCACGATCAAGCTCGACACCCGCAAGGGTGAGGGCAAGGCGTAAGAAAGAGGATCGAACGGTGGGTCAGAAAACGCACCCCTACGGGTTTCGGCTCGTCTACAACAAGACCTGGCACTCGCGCTGGTACGGCGATCAGAAGTACGCCGACACGCTGCACGAGGACCTCAAGCTCCGCCGCCTGCTCAAGACGCGGCTGTCGCACGCCGGCGTCTCCGAGGTCGACATCGAGCGCGCGGCGGACAAGCTGCGGGTGACGATCTACACCTCGCGGCCGGGCATCATCATCGGCCGCCGCGGCGCCGAGGTGGACAAGCTGCGCGACGAGCTGCAGAAGCAGATGGGGCGCGAGGTCCACATCAACATCCAGGAGATCCAGCGGCCGGAGCTCGACGCCCAGCTCGTGGCGCAGTCGATCGCCGGACAGCTCGAGCGGCGCGTCTCCTTCCGCCGCGCCATGAAGAAGGCCATGGAGTCGGCCTTCCGGTTCGGCGCCAAGGGAGTCAAGATCATGGTCTCCGGCCGCCTGGGCGGCGCCGAGATCGCGCGCTCCGAGTGGTACCAGGAGGGGCGGCTGCCGCTCCACACTCTCAAGGCCGACATCGACTACGGTCTGGCCGAGTCGCGCACGACCTACGGCGTGATCGGCTGCAAGGTCTGGGTCTACAAGGGCGATCTGTTGAAAGAGAAGAGCCGGCGGGCTTCTGCTTAAAAAGGTTGACGAACCATGTTGATGCCGAAGAAAGTCAAGTTTCGCAAGCAGCAGCGCGGCCGGCGCAAGGGCATGTCCAAGGGCGGCAACTACATCGCCTTCGGGGACTTCGGCCTGCAGGCGCTGGAGCCGGGCTGGGTGACGGCGCGGCAGATCGAAGCTGCCCGCGTGGCGATCAACCGCCACGTCAAGCGCGGCGGCAAGGTCTGGATCCGGGTGTTCCCGGACAAGCCGATCACCAAGAAGCCGCTCGAGACCCGCATGGGCAAGGGCAAGGGCCCCCCGGAGGAGTGGGTCGCGGTGGTGCGGCCGGCGCGCATCCTCTATGAGCTGGAGGGTGTCCCGGCGGATATCGCGGAGGAGGCGATGCGGCTGGCATCCCACAAGCTGGGGATCAAGACGCGGTTCGTCACCCGTCACGAGGAGCTGAGGTGAGGCCATGAAGGGGATGAAGGTTGGGGAAATTCGCGATCAGACGGTCGAAGAGCTGCGGGACAAGGAGAAGGAGCTGGCGGACCAGCTCTTCGCCCTGCGCCTGCAGAAGGTCACGGGCCAGCTCGAGAAGCCGGCCCGGATCCGTGAAGTGCGCCGCGACCTGGCGCGCGTGATGACGGTGCTGCGCGAGAAGCGCGGATAAAGGTTGGGAGCTACAGACATGGCGGAAGAGAGCACTCAGGAGCAGGCCCAGCCGGAAACCGGACAGACGCCTCGGCAGGTCAAGGTCGGCCGGGTTGTGAGCGACAAGATGGACAAGACCGTGGTCGTGGCGGTGGAGAGCACCTCCACGCACCGGCTCTACCATCGGGCGATGAAGCGGACCACGCGGTTCCACGCGCACGACGAAGAGAACCAGGCCAAGGTCGGCGATCTCGTGGAGATCGTCTCGAGCCGGCCTCTTTCCAAGATGAAGCGCTGGCGCATCCGCCAGATCGTCGAGCGGGCCCAGTAAGGAAGAACGACAATGATCCAGATGGGAACCATACTCGACGTGGCGGACAACACCGGGGCGAAAAAGATCGCCTGCATCCACCTGCGTGGCGGTTCGGCGGGCCAGTACGGCCGGCTGGGCGACACGATCACCGCTTCGGTGAAGGAAGCTTCTCCCGACGGCACGGTGAAGAAGGGGCAGGTGGTCAAGGCGGTGATCGTGCGCACCGTCAAGGAGCAGCGGCGCAAGGACGGGAGCTACATCCGCTTCGACACCAACTCCGCGGTCCTGGTCAACGACGCCGGCGAGCCCATCGGCACGCGCGTGTTCGGACCGGTGGCCCGCGAGCTGCGCGAGCGGAGATTCATGAAGATCATCT